>CALMCS010001095.1 GCA_937862875.1 uncultured Comamonadaceae bacterium | reverse complement strand
CTATAGCAGCGGAGGGGTTGGATCCATCAGGCAACGACGGGCTGCTGCCGGCCAAGAGCGGGTGCTCAGGCTGCTTCCGCGGGTACCCGGTTAAGGCTGATTGCAGTCGATGGAAGTCGTCAGACAAATGGCTGCTATGGCCCAGAGCTGTCGCACATTGACGCTTCAGAAAGTTGGAGGCGGAAACGGTGTTTCCGGTGGATGGGTTAATGGTTCTACGCTTGCACGACTTAAAGACCGGATTGCTGGATGAGCACTGACAGGGCGCTGTCCAGCCACCCCTGCGCGAGGCTTTGGCGCGTGCCCTCGAAGTGCACGCGGACTTCGCGCACGGCGTCTGCGGGCGCGGCGGACTCGCCTTCGACCAGCACGCGAAACCACGCGTCGGCGGGCCGCAGGTCCTTCTTGGGCGCCGTCGGATTGAGCGGCACCTGGCCGCCGTGCTCCTGCGCCAGCAGCAGGTGCGGCAGCCGGGTCACCGGGCTGTTGTCGATCGCGACCACCGCGCCTTCGAGCTTTTGCGTGCGGCCCTTCACCATGACCACCGCGTGGCCCCCGGTGACGAGGCGTTGCCGGTCGCGCTCGGTCACGAGCGCTTCCACGCGCCAGCGGCGGCCATCGACCACCATCGCGATCTGCTGCTGCGGGCCGACCCAGGTGCCCGGTTGCAGCTGGGGATCGACATCGCGGACCGTGCCGTCGCGCGTGGCCACGATGCGCAGCCGCTGCAGTTCGGCTTCGCGCGCGCGGCGCTCGGCGTCGTAGCGCAACGCCAGCTGCTCGGCCACCGCCAGCCGGGCCGCGCCGTCTTCCGGAAGGCCCAGCGCGCTGCGCGCCGAGCGCGCATAGGCCGACGACAGCGCCAGCGCCTTGTCGCGTTCCTCGCCCTGGCTGGGCGCATCGAGCTCGACCAGCACGGCCTCGGGCCGCGTCGCGCTGCCATTGCGAATGTCGAGGGTTTCCAGCCGCGCCGCGAAAGGCGAATACACCGGCTGTTCCGAGGCGGCCCGCAACACGCCTGGCGCCGAGATGCCGGCGAACCAGGGCACCAGCAGCACCAGCGCCGCGGCGCCGAGCACCGTCGCCCAGCCGAGCCACCGCCCGCGCCGGACTTCGGCGCGCCGTTGCCACCACACCCGCAGTTCAGCGGCGACCGGCCGGCCGATGAACACCATGAGTTCCACGACGAAGAGCAGCACGCCCAATGCCTTGAAGAACGCGTGATACACGACCACCGCGATGCCGATGAACAGCACCAGCCGGTAAACCCAGGTCGCCACCGCGAAGGCGATCAGGAAGGCACGAAAGCCCGGCGTGAGCACTTCGCTCGAAGGCTCCTCGAGGCCGAGCAGCGCACGCCGCATCGCACGGCGGGCCTGGTGCCCGGCGCGCTCGTGCAGGCCCGGAAAATCGAGCGCGTCGGTCAGCATGTAGTAGCCGTCGAAGCGCATGAACGGGCTGGCGTTGACCAGCAAGGTGAGCACCCAGGCGGTGGTCGCCAGGAAGAACAACGCGTTCCGGAAGTTGCCGTCGGGCATAAAGGTCCACAGGAAGGTGCACCACGCCGCGAGCATCAGCTCGGCGCAGATGCCGGCCGAGGCGATCGCGAAGCGGTGGCGCGAGCGCTCCAGTTTCCAGCTTTCGCCGGTATCGGTGTACGGCATCGGCCACATCACCAGCAGCGCCACGCCCATGTGGCCGACGCGCACGCCGTGGCGTGTCGAGACGAGCGCATGGCCGATCTCGTGCAGCACCTTCGAGAACACCAGCGCCGCCGCGAAGCCGACCACGCCGTCCCAGCTCAGCGCACCGCGCAGGTTGGCCTCGACCACGTCGAGCTGGCGCGCCGCGAGCGCGATGCCGGCCAGCGCGGCCAGCGCGGTCAGGCCGACGAACCACCGGCTGAAGAGCCACTGCATCCAGGGCAGCAGGCGTGCCAGCCAATGCGCCGGGCGCACCAGCGGAATCCGGATGAACAGATAGTTGTTGAGCAGCCAGCGCCACAGCGGCATCGCCGGCTTCTGGCGCGCGCCGCGCAGCAGCTGGTGCTGCGCCAGGAATCGGATGAACTCTTCGACGTCGTCGGGCTCGGCCGCCAGCGTGGTCGCGCTGCTGACGTCGGCGGCAATGGCAGCGCCATCGGCCAGGTCCCAGCGCTGGAGAAACTCGAACTCGAGCCAGCCGATGCGAAAGAACAGGTTGCGAACCGGATCGCACACATGCCACGCGGGCGAGCCGTCGCGATTGGCGCCGGCGCCGTGGATCTGCAACTCTTCGCGCAAGGCCGGCCACGGCGCCGGTGCCGCCGGTGCAGCGGCCGCCGCGCCCGTCAGCATCCGCACCACTCGCGCGCAGCGGCCAGTGGACGGCGGAACATCAGGTAGCCGAGCAGCGTCCAGTCGCCCGACACGCGTGCCGTGCCGCGCAGGCCGATGCGGGCCTCGCCGGCGTCGCCGACCAGCGTGCCGCGCAGCAGGTAACTGGCGATGCCGTTGGGCGCTTCGATGACCTGGTAACCCGCGTAGTCGAGCCGCGCATCGACCGGCGCGAGCGGCGCCACGCGCATGAAGAAGGTCATGGGCGCGCCAGGCTTCAGGTTCACCGCTTCGTTGACCGGCGCCCAGGCCTGCAGGCCGAGCACCGCGGGGTCGGCCAGCAGTCCGACGCGCTCGCCGGTTTGAACCGGCCGGCCGGCCCAGTCGTTGGGATCCGTGTAGACGAACACGCCGTCGCTCGGCGCCTTGATCGCCAGCTGCCCGATTTCGCGCTGCAGCGCCTCGACATCGACCTGGCGTTCCCGCAGCTTGCCGTCGGCCAGGCTGAGCTCGGCCTTCGCGGTCTGGGTTTCGATGGCGCGCTGCGACGCCTGCAGCAGGTCCATGCGCGCCGACGCCAGCGAGGCTTGCGCCACGGCCAGGCGGTTGTAGAGCGTGCTGTCGTCGAGCTCGGCCAGCGTCTCGCCGGCTTTCACCGGCGTGTTCGGCTTGACCACCATGCGCTTGACGACCCCTTCTCGCAGCGACGAGATCACCTGGCTGCGGTTGGACACCACCTCGGCCGGAATCAGCGCGTACTCGCGCACCGGCACCAGCAGCAACAACGGCACCGCGGCCAGCGCCCAGCGCACGCTCTTGCGCGCCCACAGGGACGATGCGAGGGTGCCGATGGAGCGCCGGCGCTGCGTCATCGCCCACCAGGCGTGGCCGTACAGCAGAGCCGCCTGGAGCAGCAGGTATTCGGGCGCGCCCGCATCGAAATCGGCCGGCCAGGGCGTGTCGCGGCCCAGGAAGAGCGCAGCGCGGGAACGGCCGTCCGGCCCGGCGAGCGAGAGCACCCAGACGTGGTCGGGCAACCAGTCGGCCCACGCCGCCGCCAGCGCCGGCGGCAGCAGGGCCGGGCCCACCGCCATCACGCGGGCCGCAGCCGGCAGCGCATCGAGTTGCGGGCGAAGGTGATTGGCCACGTCGGCCAGCCACAGCGCGTACGGCGAATTCGCGTCGACATCGGCCAGGCCCGAATGCCCGGCCAGCCGTGTGCGGCGGGCGCCGAAAAAACCGACCAGCGCGGCCTGCCGGTACGGCGCCAGCGCATGGGTTTCGTTGCAGAAGATGAACGACAGGTCGGCCGCGGTGGCCGCCGCATGCACCTTGGCGGCCAGCGCGTGAAAGGCCAGATCGGTCATCGACCGGCGGGCGCGCGCACCTGGCCGCTCATGCCGGGCAGCACCTGGCCGCGGGCGCTGACGAGCTCGGTCTCGATCTCGACCGACTGGCTCACCGCATCGACCCGCCCCGAGATACGGATGACCTTGAGCGCCACCTCGGCGCCGGTCTCGTCGACCTTGCCCTGCAGCGTCTCCCCGGTCTTGAGCCACGCCAGCCACTGCGACGGCACGTTCATGCGTGCGCGCGGCGCGCCGTTGCCCACCAGCTCGATGACGGGCGCACCCGGGTTCACGCCCTGCCCCACCTTCACATGCACGCGCGCGACCTTGCCCGTGAACGGCGCGACGAAGGCGCACTGCGCCACCTGCGCATCGAAGATCCGGATCTGGCTCTGCGCCTTGTTGACGTTGGCGGCGGCCAGCTCGACCTCCACCTCCGCCGCGGACTGCAAGCCCTGCAGCTTGAGCTTGGCCTCGTACTGCACACGCGCCGCCTCATGCTCGGCGCGGGCCGCATCGCGGCGCGCCTGCATTTCGGCGCAGTCGAACGACGCGACCACCTGGCCCGCGCGCACGTTGTCGCCCAGCCCGACCGGCACGCGCGACACGCGACCGGCCGTCGACGCGGACAGGATGCTTTCCTGTGAGGCGATCACCAGAAAGCGGACCGGCGCCGAGGTGGCGGCGGACGACGGCGCGGACTGCGCCAGCGCCAGCGCGCCCAGGCTCATCGCAACGAGGCCCGTGCCGAGACACCGCACGACGCGGCGTGCGAGCAGCCGGCTCACGGCTGCTTCTCCACGGCCGCGCCGGTGCGTGCCGCGCGGCGCACGTCGCCGATCACCGACAGCGTGGCCGCCTCGGCGAACGCGCCCAGGCCGCGCTCCGTCGTCACGGCGGGCAGGAAGCTCGCGTAGTTCTGTTGCAGCAGTTGACGGCCGCCCGGCTCGCTCAGCGTCACACGCCATTGCGCGCGCGCCGTGCCACCCGATGCCATGCGTTCGAAGGCCAGCGCGAGCACCAGCGCGTCGCCGCTCTGCACGGTCGCGAGCTCGTTGCGCACCACGATGCGCTCGACCTGCGCGCGCACGGCCGCCTCGCTCATGCCCGCGGGAAGGTCGAGCACCCGCACGGTGATCGCACGGCTCGCGGTCTGCATCGCGGCGGGCATCAGGAACACACCCTTCTCGCCTTCGAGCAGGCTCGCGTCGATCGCCTTGGCGAGCGTGGGAATGTCGGTGTCGGTCACGCTGTCGGGCAGCAGGTCGATGCCCACCGAGTTCAGCACGCGGCCATAGGAGGCCTGCGTTGCGGCATACGCGGTGGCGAGCTGGAAGCGCGACACCAGCGCACGCGAATCGGTGCGCAGCGACTCGAGTTCGCTCTCCAGGCGGTTGTTGCTGCCGGCCCGCGAAACGCTCGCGAGACGCTGGTCGACGCGGCTCGATTCGGCCGCGAGCTCCTGGTCCACCACGGCCAGCTTGTAGCGCTCGACCGACACGCGCACCTGCGTCAGCACCGCCATGGCCAGCGCCATGCGACGCGCCTCGTCGGTCTTCTGGCGCGCTTCGTTGGTGCGGTTGATCGCCGGGATCGATGCCAGGCGGAACAGGTCCATCGACAGGCTCAGGCCGGCGTCCGACCAGTTGTTGTTGTAGAGGTAGCCGTTCGAGTCGTAGCGGCCGCCGGCGTAGATGTTGAGGCTGGGGAACAGCGCTGCGATCTGCTTTTTGGCCTCGACTGCGCCGATGCGCGACTTGTAGTCCTCCTCGCGCAGCTCTGGCCGGTTGGCCAGGGCCGCGACCTCCAGCTTGTCGATGTCGACCGCCGCCGGCGCGAGCTTGTCTTCGGCGCTTTCGACCAGCGAGAATTCGGTGCCGGGCGGCAGGCTCATGAGCGCCGCCAGCTCGCGCTTGGCGAACTGCATTTCCTGGCGCTTGGCGTTCACGAGCGACATGGCGTCGAGCAACGCGCGCTGGTAGGCCAGGCCCTGCGTGGGAGGCAGCACGCCGGCGCGCTCGGCTTCGCGCGACTTGGTCAATGCGTCGTCGATGCGCACCGCGAGCTGGTCGGCATCGGCCAGCAGCCGCTGCGCGCCGAGCGCACGCCAGTAGGCGTTGCGCACGTCCTGCACGATGTTCTGCAGGATCTTGCGGCGGCGCTCATCGGCGATGTTGACCTCGTCGCCGGCCTGCTTCGCGCGGTAGTAGCTCAAGCCGAAATCGAGCGCGTTCCACGACAGCGTGGCACGGCCGTAATAGTGCGAGCGCTCTTCCGACGTCGAGGGGCGCAGGCTGATGACCCGGTCCTCGATGCCGACGCTGGTGCCGCCCGAATCGTTGCTGCGGTTGTTGTAGCCCGCATCGGTCGTCAGCTTGGGCAACAGGTCGGCCGCCGACACGTCCAGGAGACCGCGCGCCAGCGTGCTTTCCATCAGCTTCAGGCGGTAGTCGAGGTTGTATTTCAGGGCGCGCGCCAGCGCATCCGAGTAGCTGATGCGCCCGCTCACCGGCACCTGGTCCTTGTACATCTGCGCCTGGTCGTTGCGCACGCGCTCCGCAATTTCGTCCGGAGTCACCTTGACCGGGTTCATGCTGCAGCCGGCCAGCAGCAAGGCGGCGGCAGCGGCAGCCCAGGTGGGCACGGAGGGGAAACGGGCGGTCGTCACGGTGATTGGGAAACTCATTTTTCTGCGATGTGAAGAGGTTGAAATCAGGCAAGCCGCGAGGCCGGCAGCGGTCACGTCGGCGGTCGTCACAGGGTCACCTGCTTGACCTTCACGCGGACCGCTTCGCGCTGCTGCTGCATGCGCACCAGGTCACGCACGCTGCCGCGCTCGCCCGCCGCGAGGGCGAGCCGTTGGGAGAAGGAACGCGCACCGTCGACCGACGCCTGCGCACCCGGCACGGCGAGCGCGCCAAGGGCCGCCGCATCGACCGCATCCGCCGCGTCGCGCGCGTCGGCGTGCGGCCGGGCGGCGGGCACCACGATGCGCTCGGCGCCCGGCGCTGCTGCGGCCGAAGGCGCGCTGCCGTCGCCCTCCGCAGCCGGCACGGTGAAGCCCGGGAAGTCGCCGAACAGCGCATTGGCGCCGTCGGGCAAACCGGCGCCCAGACCGCGCATGGCCAGCGATTGCCGCAGGTCGGCCAGCATCCGCAGCGAGAACGCGACGCCGTCGCGGCTGACGTGCTGGACGTTGCCCATGTCCTGCGGAATGCGCAACGTCTCGCTCTGGATGTCGTCGGCGCCGTACGTCGCATCGCCGCCGGCCACGCGGGTGGCGATGGCGGCCGAAGCCGCCTCGCTGAGGCGTTCCGACCAGCGCACCGCGAGCTGCACGAAGAGCGCCGGCTGCATGCCTTGCGTGATGCGGCGGTTCTCGTTCGGGTAGTCGACCGGAAAGATCTGGTCGCCCGTGAGCGGCCGCGCCGGCGACGCGCCGCGGATCGTGATGACCAGCTGCGCCGTGCTCGTGCTGCCGTCGGCATCGGTGATGGTGTAGCTGAACACCTCGGTCAGCGTCTTGCCGTCGCCGAGTGCCGCCACCGCTTGTTGACGGTCGTTCACCGCGTAGACGTAGCTGCCGTCGGCGCGCAGTTGCAGGGTGCCGTAGGCACCGGCCAGCGGCGCACCGCCGATCACGCCGCTCACGCCGTTGAACGAGAAGCCGCTCACCGGCGTCGGCGTGACGTCGGCGCCGAGGCGGTCGGCCACGTCGCCTGGCCCGCGCCCGCCGGTGCCGAACACGTTGCCGCCAACGGTCGCGTTCGGCAGCGCGATGCCCAGGCCTGCCGCGTCGTTGCGCGCCGTCGGCACGTCGTCGACGACGCGCACGCGCAGCGTCGCGCTGGTGCTGTCGCCATCGCGATCGGTCACGGTGACGGCGATGTCGTCGGTGATCTCGCCGCCGCCATGCGCTGCATTGCCGCCCAGCGTGTAGCTGTAGGTCAGCGTGCCGGTCGCGGCGTCGAAACCGGTCAGCGTGATCGTGCCCCTGGCCGTGGCGATGACGACGGGCGTGCCGCCGAGTGCGGCCAGCTGCGCCGGCGTGACGGACACGCCGCCCACTTGCACGCTGCCCAGCCCGTCGGGCGTGCCGATGACGAAGCGCCCGGTCGTGGTCTCGCTCGCGTCGCCGCTGTTGCCCAGACCGCGCTCGCTCACAGTCGCCTGGCCGATGTCGCCGCCGTTGCCGTCGACGATCTGCAGCGTCGCCACATCGTTGCGGCCCTGAACCGTGACGGTGAGCGTCGCGACTGACGTGTCGCCATCGGCATCGGTGATCGTGTAGGTCACCGTGTCCGTCAGCGTCTCGCCGGCGATCAGGTGCTGCACGGCCGGGTTCGCGTTGTCCAGCGTGTAGGTATAGCTGCCATCGGCGTTCACCACGATGCTGCCGTACGCGGTGGCGAGCGGACTCCCGACCGCGCCCACGTTGCCGCCCGACGCCACGCCGGTCACCGGTACGCCGTTGGCGTTGTCGGCGCCGTTCAGGTCGTTGGTCTTGAGGTTGCTGCTGACGGTGCCGACGCCGTCGTCTTCACCGATGACGGCGGTGTCGATGGTCGCGACGGGTACGTCGTCGACGATGCGGACGGTGAGAACGCCGGCGCTGATGCCGCCTCCGGCGTCGGTCACCTGCAGCGCGATCGCTTCGGTGCTGTCGATGGCACCGGGCTGGCTCACCTGCCCGTCGAGCGTGTAGCTGTAGCTCAGGGTGGACAGGGTCGGCACGCCTTGCGCGGTGGTCACGACGTAGCCGGTGAGCGTCAACGTGCCTTGGGGCGTGTCGATCACCACCGGCGTGGCCGGCGTGATGGCCAGCAGCTGCGCGACCGTGAGCGGGGTGCCCCCGATCGTCACCGTCGACAGGCCGTCGGCGGTGTCGATGACGATCGTGCCGGTCGCGGTTTCGCGACCGTCCGGGCCGGCCGGTCCGTCGGTGAGCCCGGCTTCGTGCACTTCGACCTCGCCGACGGCAGCGCCGTTGCCGTCCACCGCGACGATCGACGGCCCGCTGGCCACGTCGGTATTGCCGTTGATGGTGATCGTCAGCGTGGTGAAGGCGGTGCCGCCGAGACCGTCTGAGATGGCGTAGCTGAAAACGTCCTGCAGTTGCTGGCCGGTCTTGAGGGCGTTGACGGTCGGGTTGGCGTTCTGCACGTCGTACTGGTAGCTGCCATCGGCCTGAAGCACCAGGGTGCCGTAGACGCCGGTGACGGACTGCCCGACCGTCGTGGTCGGGATGCCGCCGACGGATGTGGCCGTGCCGGCCGACACACCGATCACCGCGATCGGGTCGCCGTCGGGATCGCTGTCGACGCTGCCGGGCACGCCGGCGCTGGCCAGCACGCCGGTCGCGGCATTGCGCACGAGCGGTGGACCGTCTTCGTCGACGCTGCCGGTGTCGGGCCGCGCAACGGGCGGCACGTTGGTGACGTCCACGATGACCGTTGCGGTTTCGGTGACGCCGCCGCTGGTCACTGTGTAGGTGAAGCTGTCGGGGCCGACGTAGCCGGCCACCGGCGTGTACGTGACCGTGCCGTTGGCGTTGATCACGACGGTGCCGTGCGCGCCGGCAGTGACGACCGTCACCGCCGCGCCCGGGTTCTCGAAACCGTCATTGCCCAACACCGGCACGACGACCGGCGTACCGGCGTGCGTGGCGATGGTGTCGTTGGCAATGTCGACCACTGGCGTCACCACGATGTCAAGCGTCGATGTCACGGTGCCGTTGCTGTTGCCGTCGGTCGCGGTGTAGGTGACCTGCGGCACGGTGCCGTGCCAGTCGGCCACCGGCGTGAAGACGTAGGCGCCGTTCGCCGCGATGGTAAGCGTGCCCACGCCGGCGATGGTGACGCTGCCGCCCGCTGCCGCCGTCTGCCCGTTCACCACGAACTGCGTGACCTGAAGGGGGTCGGTTTCGGCATCGGTTTCGTTGCCCAGCACATTGCCGGTGGCGGGCGTGTCCTCCGGCACTGAATTCGTGTCGGGCTGCGGCACCGGCGCGACGTTGGTGATGGTCACGTTGACCGTCGCCGTCTCGGTCACGCCGCCGCTGGTGACGGTGTAGGTGTAGCTGTCGGTGCCGACGTAGCCGGCCACCGGCGTGTACGTGACCGTGCCATTGCCGTTGATCACTACGCTGCCATGCGCGCCGTTGGTGACAGCGGTCACAGCAGCCCCCGGATTCTCGAAGCTGTCGTTGGTCAGCACCGCCGTGGTGACAGGAACACCGGCGTGCGTGGTGGCAGTGTCGTTGGCGGCATCGGACACCGCCGTGACCAGCACGTTGAGCGCGCCTGCCATCGACCAGTGGCTGGTCGAGTTCGCACCGTCGTTGAGGCTGGCAGTCAGGTTCTGGCCCGTGCCCAGGTTGACGCCGGTGTCGGTGGCGTTGGAAGCATCGGCCACTCGGATGGTCAGGCCGCCCGGCACCGGGCCGTTGTAGTCGGCGGTCGCCACGAAGCGCAACGGCGTGTTGCTCGCCAGCACGATCGCGTTGGCATCGCCGAGGCCGGCGGCGGGCACGGTCTGCCACGCGCCCGCCTCGAAGTACTGCCACTGGCCCTTGCTGGCGTCTGTAGTGTTGCCGGTGATCGCCACCCATCCGAGCGTGCCCGTGGCATTGCCGCCGCCGGCGATGCTCGACTGGTTGTCGAGCGCATCGCCGTACGACGGCTGTGCGATCTGGCCGATCGTGGTCGCGTTGGGCGTGTCTTCCGTGATCGTCAGGAGGGTCGTGGCACTCAGCGTCGGCCGGTCGTTGACGTTGGCGACCGTCGTCGCCAGCGTCACCGCGTTCGCGCTGTTGCTGTAGCGCGTGATGCCGCCCGAGAGGGTCGTGTCGTTGGACACGTTGTCGCGTGTGCCGGTCGTGAAAGCAGCTCCGGAACCGTCGATCAGGCGTGCGGTCAGTTGGCCCGGCGTTCCGAAATAGTTGGCCGCCGGCACGAAGCGCAGCGAATCGTTCGGGTTCAGCAGGAAGGCGGATGTCGTCGAGACGATCGGCAAGTCGGTCCAGTTCGTGCCGTCGGTCGAGTACTGCCAGACACCCTGTGTCGGGATTGATGCGTTCGCGGTGATCGCGATGCCGGCGAAGGCGTTGGCCGTCGTTCCGCCGGAGACCGTATCCAGCAGATCGTTGAACGCCCCCGTGAAAAGACTGGCCACGGTGGCGCTCGGATTGCCCGTCACGTCCTCAGTCGCGGCCGGAAGGACTGCAGTGCCCGCGCCGTTGCGCACCGGCGCGTCGTTGACCGGCGTGATGGTGATGGCGACAGTTTTCGTGTCGGTCAGCGGCCCACCTGCACCGGTATTGCCGAGATCGTCCACGGTGATGGTCAGCGACTGGGTCGTCGACACGGTGTTCGTGTTCAACGTCGGTGTGAAACTCAGCGTCGCGAGCGCGGCATTGATGGCAGCCTTGGTGCCCTGGAACACCATCGTGCCGTCCGCCGTGCCGTCGCCGGTGCTGAAGACGAGCCCCGTGATCGTGCCGAGCGTCAGCGTGCCCTTGGCGCCGGGACCGAGGTCCAGCGTGACGCGCTCGACAGCACCGAAATCGTCGGGGTCGGCAAGCGACAGGCCCGGCACCAGATTGTTGGCGGAGTCCTCGTTGACCGTGACCGCGGTCGGCGCAGTGAGCACCGGTCCGTCGTTGGTGTTCGAAACGTTGACGAAGAACGTGCCGGCGGTCGTGTTGTTGCCGGTGCCGTTGGGGTTGGTCTCGGCACCATTGCTCTTGTCGTCCACCAGCGTGCTGATCTGCACGCGCGCATCGGCATTGCCGGCGGTGGGTGCGAACACCATCGAATTCAGCGTGGCCTGCACGTCGGCGAAGGTGCCCTTGACCACGATGGTCGCACTGCCGTTGTTGTCGGTCGTGGCAAGTCCACTGTCCACCACCGTCAGCGTGCCGGCCGGGCCGCCGCCGGGCAACGTGGCACCGACGGTCACTTCGACATAGTCAACCGCGCCTTGCGACAAATCGCGCGCGTCGCCGATGACGAAGCCCGGCAGTGCGATCGAGGTACCGGCGGCCAGAACCTTGTCGGTCGGCACGGTCAAGGTCGGCGCGTCGTTGACGGCCAGCAGGTTCACCGTCGTGTCGGTCACGGCCTGCTTGCCGCCGTCGGCGTGCGCGAAGTCGGAAACGGTGGTGCGCATGTAGAGCGGGCCGTTGTTGAAATCGGTCGCGCTTGCGATGCGGATCGCATCGAGCGCGGCCTGCACTTCCGCGATCGAGCCGGTCAGCGTGATGGTGTTGCTGTTGTTGCCCGTGGCCGAGGTCAGTCCGGCGGTGGTCCCGAGCAGGAAAGCGCCTTCCGTCGCGCTGTTGGCCAGCGCGGTGCGATTCGAGTCGCTGTACAGCTGCACGGTGACCGTGACATCGCGGCCGAAGCTGTCGGCGTCGGCAATCACGAAACCGAGGTTCGACAGCGCCAGCGGCGTGTCTTCGGTGACGGTGATCACGGTGGCGCCGCCGAGCGTCGGCACGTCGTTGACGTTGGACACGGTGAGCGCGGTGAAGGCGCTGGCGCGGTTGTTGGTCGCGTTAATCAGGGTGCCGTCGTCGTTGGTCGTGGCCGACGCGCCGCCGTTGGCGCCGGTTGCCAGCACGCCGCCCGCGGTATAGAGGCGGTCGTCCACGGTGGTGCGCAAACGCAGATCGGTGCTGTCCTTGTCGGCGTTGAAGGCGAGCGTCAGGCTGGCCAGCGCGGCGTTCACTTCGGCGCGCGTGCCCTGGAGCACGAGGGTATTGCTGCCGGCGCCGCTCACCAGGCTTCGCGCGCTCGTCGGTGCAGCCGCGGTGAAGTTGATCCGCGCGTCGCCCACCACGTTATTCGACGGGTCGACCACCGACACCTCGACCCGCAGGAAGTCTTCTTCCCCCTGGACGAGGACGTCGATGTCCGTGTCAGCGACTACGATGCCGGTGATCGGCACCGGCGTGGTGCCGCTGCCCAACACATCGGCCGACGCGGGCGCGGTGACGGTCGCGACGTCGTTGGCCGGCACCGTGTCGATCCAGAACTGATTGCCCGGCTGTTCCTTGTCGCCGTCGCCCAGGCTGAAGCCGAAGCTGTCGCTCGGCGGATCGCTGCCCGGCGTCTTGCCGTCGCCTTCGTCGCCGTTGTTGACGTAGTAGACAAGCCCCGCCTCGACGTCAGCCTGCGTGAAGGATGAACCAACGCCCAGCAGCTTGAAGGTGGTGCCGCCGTCGGTCGACAGCGCGACGCTGCCATGGGCCGGCGCGCGGGTGACGGTGTATTGCACCTGCGACTTCGAGCTGTCGGGATCGAAGGCCGACAGCATCCCCGGCGTGATCTGCGCCGCACTGCCTTCTGTCACGCCGGTGAGCGGGTTGTTGACCGAGCCCGCGGGATCGGGCAGGTTCGGCGTGGCCGCGATTTGCGGCGCATCGTTCACGTTGGTGATCTGGATGCGGACCGTGGCGGTGTTCGACGACTGGTTCCAGCGGTCGACCGCTTCCACGTTGAAACTGGTGCTTCGCACCTCGGAGCCGTCGCTCACGAAGCGCAGGCCGGTGCTGCCCGCCGAGTTGGTGAGCAGCGACGCGTCGATGAGCGTGCCGGCGGTCAGGGTCACCCAGGTGCCGCCGCTCAAATACTCCAGCGTGCCACCGGGCGGCAGGGAGGTGACCCTGAAGCGCAGTGCGTTCGCACCCGTCGCGTCGTTGTTGTAGGCGAAGTTGTCGCCGCCGCCATTGGGCAGCGCGGGGCTGCCGGTACCGTTCTGCGCGGTCCCTTCGAGACGCGTCTCGCTGGTGGCGTCGTCCGGGTCGCTGATCTGCAGCATGCCGCTGGTGATGCCGATCGTGCCGTTCTCGGCCACCACGGCATTCGACGAACCGACCACGGCGGGCGCATCGTTCGTCGGCGTCACATAGAAGGTGAACGTGGTGTCCCAGTTGTCGGGCATCAGCGTGCCGTTGCTGTCGACAAGGACGCCCGCCGACGCCGACAGCCGGACGGTCGACTGGAAGTCTTCGCTGGTGCCGTCGTGCTTGTAGCGAATGTTGCCGGCGTTCAGGTCCGCCTGGGTGAAGGTGTCGTACACGTTCAGGTCGACCCACCCGCCCGAGACCTGGCGCTGGATCGCGCCGTTCCAGTCGGCGCCGCCGTCGGTCAGGCCGAGGATGGTGTAGACCACCTGGCTCGGCGGCACGCCGTCGACCACGTAGCTGAGGTATGGGTCGGTGCCCGACGGTGCGCCAGCAATGACGACGCTGCCGTCTTCGTCCAGTACGCCGCGCGTGCTGCCGGCGGTGTCGGTGCCGGCATGCGTCGAGCTCGACTCGACGGCCGTGTTGACGTTCGGGAGAAAGCCCGTCGCGTTGCCGGCCGCGGTGGGTGCCAGCCGGACCGTGAAATCGAAAGTGTGAAGCCGGTCGTCGCTGACGCGGTTTGGATCGCCCAGGTTGTCGTAGACGCCGCCCACGCGTGTGATGCTGGTGCCATCGGCATTCCAGCGAACGCCGATCGTGTTGTCGATCACTTGGAACTGGAAGGTGTCGGTGTCGCCTGCAGCGGCGCCCTGGGTCTGGACATACTGGACTCGCCCGTTGATCACGTCGTCGACCGTGAAAACGCCGCCGACCGGAAGCAGCTTGCCATTGAGCAGCAAGGTGCCCTGGTTGAGGCCGCTCTGGGATGTCACCGCGAACGTGAGCCGACCGTCGACCGAGTCGACGTCGGTCGCGTTCAGCATCGCGGGGGTCAGCGTGACGGCATACGGCCCTGTGTAACTGCCGGTCGAATTGCCGGTCGCCGTCACCGTCGCTTCGGGGGCCAGCGCCCCGGTGTACGTCGGATCGTCGTTGACAGGGCGCACCGTGATCGCGATGTTGGTTTCGACCGTCGAGCCGGGTGTGCCGGTGCCGCCGCCGGCGTCCGACACGATGACCTTGAAGCCGTCGACGAAGGGATAGGTGCCCGCGCCAGTGTTGTCGCGGGTTCCGTTGTTTCCATAGGTGAGGCCGGCCCGCGCGTCGTAGGCGATGACGAACCCGCTGCCGGTGGCAAGCTCTGCCGCCGTGATCGCGTGCGGCACCGTGTAGTTCACGCTCGTGCCATTGACCAGCGCGGTCCCGGTGAAGTACAGCGTGCCGTCGGTCGGCAGCCCGGTGATGCGCACGGTGAGCGCGCTGGAAGCGTCGTCGCCGCCGCCATCGGCCACGATGAAGTTGCCGACCTGCGACAGCGGCGCGCCAGTGCCGTCCACGGCATTGCCTGGCTGGCCTTCGAGAACGACGCCCAATCCGCTGACCGTCGGAGCCTGATTGACCGGCGCGATGGTCAGGGCGATGGTTGCGGCGGCGGACGCTGCGACCGGCGTCGCGCCGTCGTTGGCGCGCACGCCGAAGCTGTCCGGCTGGTTCTGCGTGGCACCGGTGGCGGTATGGACGTAATGAACGTCGCCATCGATCACGTCCTGCTGCGTGAATACCGAGCCGATGCCCAGGCGAACGCCGTTCAGCGTGAGGTAGCCGTATTGAGGATTTGCGGTGACGCCGTAGACAATCTGTGACGGTTGCTGCGTGAGTGCGACGTCGACTTCGGGGTCGAGCGCTCTCAGCGTCGCCACGGTGAGCGGCGTGTCCGCACCCTCGCCCACCGCCTGAGGCGTCGAGCTCAACGTCACCGGGTCGTTCGATGGCGTGACGGTCACCGCCAGCGTCCGGGTGGCCACGAGCGATGTGGCGGCATCGGTCACCCTGACCTGGATGACCGCCCGGGCCGCGGTGTTGCCGAGTTCGACATCGGTGGCCTTGAAGACCAGGCTGTTCACCCAGGCGGTCGCCTGGGCTGCGGTGCCAGTGAAGCTGAGCGTGCCGGCGGGCGCTCCAGCGTTGCCGACCGTCAGCCCGCCGACAACCAGGTCCGGTGCGCCATTGGCATCGCCATCAACCTGCACCACGACGGTGACGTTGCCCACGCCGCCGTTCGTGATGTTCCATCCGCTCAACGTCGCCTGGTCGGCGCCGGGTGCGTTCAGCGTGCTGTTCTCGGACACCGACAGCTTGGTGGCCGCGGAAGTGACCGTCGGCGCCGCGAGCAAGCCCTGGTAATCGACATCGTTCAGCACTTGCGCTTCGACCTGGCCGACCGAGCGTTCCAGCGTCCAGTTGCCGCCCTTCACTGCGGCGCCCGTTGCATCGGCAGAGGCGGCCACATCGGCGCCCGTCAGGGCGGACATCCGGACCAGCAACGCATCGCTCTGTCCCGCGACATCGCAGCCGTACAACAGGATGTCGCCGTCTGCGGTGAGGCTCGCGCCGATGGCCGCCCATTGCGCGGCATGTTCGGCAATGTTGTCCGCCGTGATGACGCTGTCGCCGAGCGTGATCTGCCCGGACGCGCCGTGGCTGACGATCTGCAAGGCGCTGATGTCGGTGCGGCCGTGCAGCGCAGCGGCCAGTTGTGCAACGCCGTCCGAGCGGTTGTCGATCAGGATCACCTCGCTGCCCGTCGGCAACGCCTGCACCACCTGCTGCCAGTCGACCACGCTCTGGTCCATCACGTACACCGCGTGCGGCGTGGCGGCGGCTGCCGGCGCCTCGCTGGCCGCCGCTGCGGCTGGCGCATCCGCCACGGCCTTGGCGGCGGGATGGGTCTCGGCCGCCGCAGGATGCGGCGCTTCCGCATGGGCCGGTGCGGCGTGCGCGGCGTCTGGCGCGTCGGTCGCATGGGCCGCTTCCACGAGCGCGGCGCCGTCGAAAAGTTGGCGGCTTTCGAGTGCGAAACGATGTGAACGCGGACGAAGCATCGCGGCCAACTTGGAAGCGGGATGAAGCATGTCTCGTAAAGTCCTAG
>CALMCS010001094.1 GCA_937862875.1 uncultured Comamonadaceae bacterium | reverse complement strand
AAGGACTTCGCGCTTACGTTTGAGTGATGGAGTGCGCAGCCTGAGTGTCCGGTGTTGCTGCGGTGAGCACTTTGTCGGCCTTCATTGTTCTGTCTGCCGTTTGCTCGGCCTTGGCCTCGGCCTGCTCTCGACCAGTCCTTGGCATTACTATTTTCTGCGCACGGTACTTTTGGTTCGGAAATGTGAATGCCCAGTTCCATCTGAGGCATCCGGGTGGCTGGAGACGCAGGAGCGAACTTTGCTCGACTCGGCGCGAGCGGAGTCCTCGTTTGCCCCCCTTAGCGTCCATCAGAGAAAGGGCTGGTCAAGCGGAGCGTAGCCGTTTTGAATCCCGCTCAGGGTTCAGCAGGAGGTCATTCGCGGGGCCATCTCCCTTGCGCGTGCCTATCCACGTAGTCCAACCCAGACAGGAGGAGCCTCCAAGAGAGGCCTTGGGCACTGCGCTCGCATGCAGTTGCAACTCCACATCCCAATCCATCTCTATGCCAATGTAGTTGCGCACCCAATCGCGCAGTCGGCGATTGTTGATGTGGGGTGGCAGAAAGCTCTCATACCTTTCAAGATCCATGGCTCCCAGTGTGATCCTGAATTTGGATTGAACATCCTGCACCCGACTGCCTATCACCGCGCTGACGCCGATTCGATTGTTCTGGCCGAATGCCCCCAACCTTGTCTGGTCGTCTTCATCAATGTGGATCCAGCTCTTGAGGAACTCGGTGATTCTGGCTGGCGTACCGAAGTAGTGACCGACGAGCTTTTCCAGCCCTTCGGGATTGCGCGTGAGTCGGGTCAAATGTCCCGACGCGTAGAGCTTGGCGCTGTCTTCGATGCTGTCGCGGTTCCAACAGCTGTCGAAGCCCATGCCCACCAATGCCCCGGCGTAGAAACTGAATTTGTCGACGCCGGGACGATCGAGCTGGACCACCGACTGCGCATCGGCCCAGGCGCGGTAGAACAAACTGATGAAGCGGTGATGGAACAGGTCCACAAAATCCGCTGGTGCGTGGTCTCCGAAATTGTGCAGGCGTTCGCGCACATATTCGGTCAGGTGAATCGGCAGCGCGCCGTTGGGCCCGAAGACGC
>CALMCS010001093.1 GCA_937862875.1 uncultured Comamonadaceae bacterium | reverse complement strand
CCATCCTGCACGTGCTCTATGCGGGCGAGGACAAGACGCTGCGCGGCGTCGCCAACTTCCTCTCCGATCCGGCCAGCCCCTTCGAGCTGACCTTGCACCGGATGATGACCACACAGCACCTCGTGAACGTGGAAGGTGGTGGCCCGCATCCAGTCGTCGCTTCGGCGGCGCGCGAAGTGCTCAACAAGTCGGACAACGAGCGTTCCGGCGTGTTGAGCACGGCCATGTCGTTCCTCGGCCTGTACCGCGACCCTACGGTGGCCGAAGTCACGTCGCGTTGCGATTGGCGCATTGCCGACCTGATCGCGGCCGAGCATCCGGTATCGCTGTACCTTGTGGTGCCGCCTTCAGATATTTCGCGGACGAAGCCGCTGATCCGCCTGATCCTCAATCAGATCGGGCGACGGCTGACGGAATCGCTCGATGGCTCCGACGGCATCGAGCGCCGCCACAAGCTGCTGCTGATGCTTGACGAGTTCCCGGCGCTGGGGCGCCTGGACTTCTTCGAGACGGCGCTGGCCTTCATGGCGGGCTACGGCATCCGCAGCTTCCTCATCGCGCAGTCGCTCAACCAGATCGACAAGGCGTATGGGCAGAACCATTCGATTCTGGACAACTGCCATGTCCGCGTGACGTTCGCCACCAACGACGAACGCACGGCCAAGCGGATCTCCGAAACGCTGGGCACTGCAACCGAGCTGCGCGCACAGCGCAACTACGCAGGCCACCGGCTCGCGCCGTGGCTGGGCCACCTGATGGTGTCGCGCCAGGAGACCGCGCGCCCACTGCTGACGCCGGGCGAAGTGATGCAGTTACCGCCGGATGAAGCCGTGGTGATGGTGTCCAGCGTGGCGCCGATCAAGGCCAAAAAGCTGCGCTATTACGCGGACACCAATTTCAAGCGGCGCGTGCTGCCGCCGCCCGTGCTTGCGGCCGGACGCTATGCCGACGTTCCGCCCTCGCGAGCCGACGACTGGAGCGGGCTGGCGATTCCCGCCGTGCCTGCCGCACCGGCCACTGCACCTACTGATGGCCTGGAGCACTTGGGTTCGGCCGACGACGGCGGACCGCGCCGTCAGCCCGAACTTTCCGAAGCCGTCGCCTACGACCCCGAGCTGGCCGCGTCCGCAGCCGACCTCGGGTTGCTCGATGACGATGACGACCTGCCGCTTCCCCTTCCTCGCCAGCTTGACCCGGCCATGCAGCGCACGGCCCGGCTGGCTTCCCTCGACCCCAACGACGGAATCGAGCTATGAGCCACTACCGCCTCAACCTGTTCATCCAGCCGGAGCATGCCAAGCGTCTGGACGAGCTGGCCGCCAAGAAAGGCGTATCGAAATCCAGCATCGTCGCGGCGGCGCTCGCATCGTGGCTGTCGCCCGATGCTGCCGACCAGCGCGAGGCAGCGATTGCCAAGCGGCTTGATCGCCTCTCGCGCCAGGCCGAGCGCATGGAGCGCGACCAGAACATCGCCATCGAAACGCTGGCGCTGTTCATCCGCTATTACCTCACGGTCAGCACGCCAGTTCCCGAGGCGCACCAAGACGCGGCACGCGCACAGGGCAAAGCGCGCTTCGAGCAGTTCGTTGAACAGTTGGGTCGCCACCTGCTGCGCGGTCGAAGCCTGGTGCGCGATGTGGTGGAGGAACTGCACCCCGACCCGGCGCGGATGGATGACGCGGCGGCAGTTGCCGAAGCGCAAGAGCGCGCCTCATGAGCGTCGCACCTTCGTCCTTCGCCACCTCGCTCGACCGCCGCATTCAGATGCTGCGCACGGCGATGGGGCCGCTGATCGCTGCCGCGCTCGAAGACCCGGACGTGGTGGAAGTCATGCTCAATCCTGATCGCACCCTTTGGGTGGATCGGCTTTCATCGGGCCGCGCACCGATGGGCGTGGAGCTGTCCGAGGCGGACGGCGAGCGAATCATCCGCCTTGTCGCCGCCCACGTTGGCGCAGAAGTCCATCGCGGCCAGCCGCTACTGTCCGCCGAACTGCCCGAAACCGGCGAACGCTTCGAGGGTATCTTGCCGCCCGCCGCGCCAGGGCCGGCCTTCGCGCTGCGGAAGCGCGCCATCGGTGTGATTCCGCTGGAGCGGTACGTCATCGACGGGATGATGACCAGCGCGCAGGCGGGCTTTCTCGTTCGTGCCGTGCGCGAGCGGCAGAACGTCCTGATCGCCGGCGCCACCAGCAGCGGCAAGACCACGCTCGCCAATGCGCTGCTGGCCGAGATCGCCGCCACGGGCGACCGCGTGCTGGTGCTCGAAGACACGGTGGAACTGCAATGCGCGGCCCGCGACCACGTTCCGCTGCGCACCCGCGCAGGCGTGGTGTCGATGACCGAGCTTGTGCGCTCGTCCATGCGCCTGCGGCCTGACCGCGTGGTCGTGGGCGAGGTGCGCGGCGCCGAGGCGCTGGATCTCATCAAGGTGTGGGGCACGGGCCACCCGGGCGGCATCGCCACGATCCATGCCGGCTCCGCGCTCGGCGCGCTGCTGCGCCTGGAGCAACTGATTCTCGAAGTGGCGGTGAACCCGCCCCGCGCGCTGATCGCCGAGGCGGTCAACGTGGTGATCCACATCGCCGGGCGCGGACGCAAGCGCCGCATCG
>CALMCS010001092.1 GCA_937862875.1 uncultured Comamonadaceae bacterium | reverse complement strand
AAAAGCATACGAGGGAGTGACATGACCGATCCAACGCCAGTGGCGGAATCGACGACCAGCGCGGAGGCCACTCCAACGCCAGCGCCAGCGCCCGTCAAGAGCAAGGTGCTTCCGCGCTTTGTCGCCTTCGCTTTCGCAGCGATGATCGTGCTCACTCTGATCTGGACCAAGGTCACTCCGTGGACGTCCTATCCGATCGCGGTGCTCTCGCACATGGCGATGGACAAGGTCGCTCCGATGTGGGTGCGTGACGTGCACAAGCAGCCCGGCAAGATCGAGGTGGAAACCAGCGTGGGCGTCGTGGTTCCCAATACCGGCGGACGGATTGCCGACGTGTATGTGGAGGCCGACCCCGGACGCTATGCCTTCGGACTGCCTATTTTTCTGGCACTGGTGCTGGCGGCCTATGGCGCGAACCGAGCGCCCGGGCGGATTCAAAAGGCGGTGATCGGTTATCTGATTCTGTTGCCGATGCAGTCCTTCAGTCTGGTGATGTACCTGCTCATGCAGGTCATCGTGGCCGCCAATCTGGACATTCGCACCCTGCGCGTGGACACGTGGCAGGTGGAGTCGATCGTCTTCGGTTATCAGGTGGGCGTGCTCGTGCTCCCAACGCTGGCGCCGGTGCTGGTATGGTTGCTGCTGGACCGCAAGTTCTTTGGCGACGTGATCGTCAACGGCTGGAAGCAGTCCATGAAGAACAACAAACCCGCCAAAGCGAAGGTCGCCGCCAGTTCCAAGAGCTGACCTGACCTCGTTCAGCGCAACAAGGAAAGTCATGGTTCGACCGGAGCGAGTGGTGGTAGGGAAAACAATGCGGATGGTCAAAGCCTCTGCGTTGCTGGTGGTGGCCTGTGGGCTGGGTGTGCATTCCCAGGCGCAGGAGATCCAAGGGCAGGTACCAGTGCAAGTGCAAGGGACAGTGCAAGGCAAAGTGCAGCTCGACCAGAAACATGTGGCCGCCGCCACCGCCACGACAGAACTCGCTCACAAGAAGGCCGTCAACGCCAAGCAGCTGGGCGAGCAATTGCTCAAGTACGCCAGCGTGGGCGATGAGGTGGCCGTTCGCAAGCTGCTGGCCCGCGACGCTCCCGTGAATGTGCATGACGCCCAGGGCAATACGCCGCTGCTGCTGGCGACCGCGGGCAACCACATCGAAGTGGCGCGCTCGCTCATTCTGGCGGGTGCGAACGTCAATCTGCAGAACAAGCAGCAGGACAGCGCCTACCTGTTGGCCGGTGCGCGTGGCTATCTGGAGATTCTGCGCATGACGCTCACGCGCGGCGCCGATCTGAAAAGCACCAACCGCTACGGCGGTACGGCCCTGATTCCGGCATGCGAGCGGGGCCATGTGGAGACGGCCAAGACGCTGATCGACGCGGGTGTGGACGTGAACCACGTGAACCGCCTCGGCTGGACCTGCCTGATGGAGGCCGTCGTGCTGAGCGATGGTGGACCGGCGCATCAACAGATCGTTCGGGACGTGATCGCGGCAGGGGCCGACGTCAACCTGGCCGACCGAGAAGGCGTGACGCCCTTGGCCCATGCGCGCCAGCGCGGTCAAACGGCGATGGCCGAACTGCTGAGCGCGGCCGGCGCTCGCTGACATCGGAGGAGGCGCAGGCGGGGTGCGTGCGCCTCTCCCCGCTGTTCACGCCACCAGCGGCGCTTCCTGCATGGCTTCGATCTGCTCGTTCAGCATGTTGATCTGCCCACGCCAGTAGTCGCTCGAGCCAAACCACGGGAAATTGATCGGGAAGATCGGATCGGCAAAGCGCCGTGCCAGCCAGGCGCTGTAATGAATCAGGCGCAGTGTGCGCAGCGGCTCGATCAGCGCCAGCTCGCGGCGGTCGAAGCTGCGGAATTGTTCGTAGCCGTCGAGCAGGGCCGAGAGTTGCACGGTGCGCTGCGGGCGCTCGCCCGAGAGCAGCATCCACAGATCCTGCACGGCAGGGCCGGTGCGCGCGTCGTCCAGATCGACAAAGTGCGGGCCGCCGCCATGCTCGTCCACCGGGGTCCAGAGCACGTTGCCGGGATGGCAATCGCCGTGCAAACGAATCTGCGTGGCGGACTGCAGGCTGAAGCCGCTGTCGCTCATGTGCGCCGGGTTGATCTGTGCGCCAGCCAGGGCCAGCGCTTCGTCACAGGCCTTGGTCCAGGCGGCTTCCTGATCGAGCGGGATGATCTGGTTGGCGAGCAACCAATCGCGGCTCTCGATGCCAAAATTCTGCACGTTGAGCGCCGGGCGCAGTTCGAACGGGCGCTTGGCACCGACGGTGTGAATGCGCGCGAGAAAGCGTCCAATCCATTCGAGCACTTCGAAATCATCGAGCTCGGGCGTGCGTCCGCCGCGCCATGGACTCACCGAAAAGGCAAAGCCGCCGAATTGGTGCAGCGTCTGGTGGTTGATCGAGAGCGGTGCCACCACGGGCACTTCGGCCGCTTGCAGCTCGGTCGAGAAGGCGTGCTCTTCCAGAATCTGTGCGTTGCTCCAGCGCTCGGGGCGGTAGAACTTGGTCACCACGCGTGAGCCGTCTTCGAGCGAGACCTGATAGACGCGATTTTCGTAGGAGCTCAGCGCCATCAGGCGGCCGTCGCCGTACATGCCGAGCTCGGCCAGGGCGTCCAGCACCAGATCGGGCGTGAGCGTGGCGTACGGGTGATCCGCACGGGCTTCCACGCTGTCGTTCGGTTGGTCGGAATCGGGGGCCGGTGAATTGTGCATGAGGGCATTGTCGCCGCTTCGGGCGATGCATGGCGCTCGGAGACTTCGTACCCATGCCACCGACTGCTGCAGGTACTGGGCTCCCCGCCGCGTCCTCTTCGTTACCCCGCTGCGTCGCGCTCGCGCGAGCGGTGGGGCGTGTTCTCCGCCAAGGCGTGGAACGGCAGTTGTTGCTTGACCAGAATGACGGTGCAGGGCGCATCGCGGGCGACCCGGGCGGGCACGGTGTCGACAAAGCGCTGCATCTGCAGACCATGTGTGGCCGCGCCGAGGATGATCATGGTGACCTGATTGCCGCGGGCGTAACGGACCAAGGCCTGCGCCACGTCACCGGCCTCCAGCACGTGGCAGCTCGCACTGTGGCCCGCCAGATTCAGCGTGGCGGCCCATTGCTTGAGGCGCGAGAGATGCTTGCGGTGCACCGTGGTTTCGCTGCGCTCGTGTTGACTGGTGTTGCTGGCCGAGGGCGAGATCACGGTCACGCAGGCCAGGCGCGCGCCGGGCCGAATGCCGAGGGAGCGGGTCACCGCCTGCCGCAGCGAATACAGCGTGGCATCGCTCACATCTTGATGCGGCACGGCGACCATCAGGATCGGCACTTCTTCCAGTTGCTCCCTCGGCAGCGGGCTGGGCTGGTAGTGCATGCCCGCGGCCTTGACCCAGCGTTTGAATTGGGAGCGCACGGTCGGGCCCTTGGTGAGCTCGCCGCGTTCCGTGACCGGGACATGATCGGGATGCGCCAGATCGAATGCCAGGTGCGCCGCCGACGGGTAGCGCTGCGCGGCCTCGGGTTCGAGGCAGCGCAGAATGATTTCCTGCAGCCAGGTGGGCAGGTCGGGGCGCAACTGCCGGGGCGGCTTGGGCGTCATCCACAGCCGCTGGCGCATCCCGCCCTGGGTGGTGGGCGCGCCAAAGGGCAGCTCGCCCGTGGCCATCTCGTAGAGCATCACGCCGATCGCGAAGATGTCGCTGCGCACATCGCCGCGCACGCCGACGATTTGCTCGGGCGCAATCCACGCCGGTGAGCCCACCGCGTGGCGCAGCTCCTCGGCCAGCAGGTCGGGGTAGTGCGCGTGGCTGGAGAGCCCGAAGTCGAGCAGCACCGCCGAGCCATCCTCGCGCAGCAGCACATTGGCCGGTTTCAGATCGAGGTGGCAGACGTTCTGCTGGTGCAGACTGTGCGCGGCCAGCGCCATTGCGTTGCCGATGAGCGTGATGTCATCCATCTCTCCGCGCGGGTGGTTGTCCAGCCAGTGCTGCAGCGTCTCGCCTGCGATGTACTCCATCACGATATAGGGCAGCCGCATCAGGTCACCGGCCGCCACAAAGCGCGGCACATGCGGGCCGGCGAGGGCGGGGTGAATCTGCAGCTCGACCTCGAAGCTCACGATGTTTTCCGCGCCGTCGCCCTCCGCCATGCGGGGAATTTTCATCACCAGCGGAAACCCCGGGTCACGCGACGCCTGTGCGTAGTTCACGCGATAGATCTGCGCCATGCTTCCGCGGTGCAGGCATTCATCAAGGATGAAGCCATCGATCTCGGTTCCCGGTGTCAGTAGTTTCATGGCGTATGAACGAACAAGCGAATGAGAAACTCCACGGCAGATCGACCTGACTCAGCGTCAGCGGCCCCACTCCAGTCGGTCTGCGAAATACAGGGGCAGTGCATGGGTGGCGCGTACCGCCGCAGCGGCGGCGATGTGGTCGTAGGGCACGCGCTGAAAGGTCAGGGTCGCCGCGTCGCTGTCGAACAGGGCGTACATGGCGCGCGCATCATCGTCACGCGGCTGCCCGCACGAACCCACGATCGCCAGCCACTGCCGATGCGAAGGCACCGGAACCGCCACGCCGGGCTCGGGCGTGAAGCGCATCAGCTTGGCGGTGGGCGTCAAGAAATACAGGGCCTGCTTGTGCACATGGCCGCTGAACACGTAGCGAATCGCCGGGTCCTGCTCGGCCGCGGCGCGCATGCTGCGCTCGGCGGCGTTGCTGTTGTCGACGTAGTGCCATTGGTCTGGTTCATGCGCGCTGGCATGCGTCAGCAGCACGTTGTGTTCGAGCTTCGCGGTCAGCGGAAGATTGGCCAGAAAACTCAGCTGCAGCGGCTGCAGTTGCGCATGCGTCCACTCGGCGCTTTCGTCTTGCACACAGCGAATTTGCTCGGGCGGGTGGAGCGTGACCTCTTCGTGGTTGCCGCGCACGCAGGAGGCACCGCAGGACACCAGCGAGATCACGCGATCGAGGACCTGCGCGGGATTGCCGCCGTAGCCCACCAGATCACCGATGAACGCATATTGCTCCGCCCCGTTGGCACGTGCATGTTCCAAACAGGCATCGAGAGCCTGCAGGTTGCCGTGCAGATCGGAGAGCAATGCGTATTTCATGCGGGCGATGTGGTGATCACCTCCCCATCATGACGGCATATACGGCTCCGAGTCTTGCAATCCCGGGTGGATTACTCGTGCTTTACGCGAGATCAATAACTGGAGCGAGCGACCACATTCGCTTGCGGGCCGCGAAACCGCGCTGCGCAGGCATCGGCCGCTTCGCGCAGCAAGACCATGTCGAGCGCCACAGCCACAAAAAGAGCACCGAGCGCCAGGCATTCCCGGGCGCGTTCCTCGTTCACCGAGAGAATTCCCGGTGCTTTGCCGGCGGCACGGATGCGGCGAATCGCGTCATCGATCGCGGCGCGGACCTCGGGGTGATTGGGCTGTCCCGGAAACCCCATGCTGGCCGACAGGTCGGAGGGGCCAATGAAGATCCCGTCCACACCATCCACCGCGGCGATGGCTTCGATCTGCGTCAGCGCTTCCTGCGTTTCAACCTGCACGAGCAAGCACAGCTCCTGCTGCGCGTCGCGCACGTAGTTCGCGTCGCGGCCGAAATGCGAGGCGCGTACCGAACCACCCATGCCGCGCGTGCCGTGCGGCGCATAGCGCATGCCCTGCACCGCCGCGCGCGCTTCATCGGCGGTCTGCACGAACGGCAGCAACAAAGTCTGCGCGCCAATGTCCAGATAGCGCTTGATGAGCACCGGGTCATTCCACGCCGGCCGCACCACGGGGTGCGTGCGGTGGCGCTGCTCGGCGGCGACCGCTTGCAGGTGCGGCACCATCAAGGGCACGTCATTGGGTGCGTGTTCGGTGTCGAGCAGGATCCAGTCGAAGCCGGAGCCCGCGAGCAGCTCCGCAACGAGCGGAGACGACAGGGTGGACCACATGCCGATCTGCGGCTGACCCGCCGCGAGTGCGCGTTTGAAGTCGTTCTGAATGGGCATGTGTTGAGTCCTTTCCCTTGTCATTCTCAGCGGTCGTCGCCGCGGCATCGAACGAATCACGATGCCCGGCGAGCGACTGCTAGCGTTGCTTCAACGTCTTCATCGCCATCATCAATACTTGTACACGCCTTGACCGGTCTTGCGACCCAGTCGACCAGC
>CALMCS010001091.1 GCA_937862875.1 uncultured Comamonadaceae bacterium | reverse complement strand
CGCTCGCTGATCAGGTCCTGGTGCGGCGAGAAGGTGTCGTAGGGCAGGGTTTCCCAGTCCGGAAACAGCGCGCAGCGCAGCTCGGGTGCGAAGAACTCCATTTCATCGATCAAACGCCGCGCATCGGCCGCATCGGCGGTGACGATGGCCACGACGCGCTTCTGCGCCTTCTCGCGCGTGGCCAGCTGGGCAAGCAACAGCGCATCTGCCGAACCGGCGGGGCGGGGCAGGGCAAAGCGTTTTCCGGGCGAGAGTTTGGGCAAATCCATGAGTGGTCTGAACGATGGGTTCGGGAAAAGACAAAAAAATGGGCTGAACGACAAAAACCCCGCAGCGCGAGCGACGGGGGGTTCGACAGCGTCTATTTTACGGAGACTGTGTGTCTGGCATGGCAGTAGTGGTTCTGGTTTGCGTGTAGGCGACGGTGCATGCGATGTCTACAATCTCGCCAACATGAAGATTGATGACCGAGAACAAGAATCACGAACCGCGCCGTTGCCCGGCCGCTGCTTTGCCCTGCTGCCCTGCGCCGGCGTGGGCTCGCGCGCCGGGACGGCCCAGCCCAAGCAATACGAGCCGCTGGCGGGAAAGCTGCTGGTCGAGCACACACTGGCGGCATTTGCCTCCGTGGAGCGCATGGCGGGCGTGCACGTGGTGGTCACACCGGGCGACGCCACGCTGCGCATGCCGCAGGCGACCTGGAACGTGATCGACGGCGGCGGACCGACGCGCGCCGCGAGCGTCTTCAACGGCCTGCGCTACCTGCTGGCCAGCGAAACGGCCACGCGTGACGACTGGGTGCTGGTGCACGACGCCGCCCGTTGCCTGATCCTGCCCGAGCAGATCGACGCGCTGATCGACGCCTGCCTGCCGGATGCGGTGGGCGGCCTGATCGCGCTGCCGTTGCCGGACACGCTCAAGCGGTCGGTCGACCAACGCAGTGCGGCCACCATCGACCGGGCCGACAAGTGGTTGGCCCAGACACCGCAGATGTTCCGCGTGGGTGCGCTGCACGATGCGCTCGAGGCGCGTGCCGCCATGGACTTTGCGGGCATTACCGACGAGGCCAGCGCGATGGAAGCGGCTGGCTTGCGACCGCTGCTGGTGCCGGGCAGTGCGCAGAATTTCAAGGTCACCTATCCGCAGGACTTTGCGTTGGCCGAGGCCATTTTCTGGCAACGCACGCACCGTCCGGTGTGACCTCAGACGATCAAAGAGAGTAGAGCAAATGAGTACGACGACCGCTTCCAAATTTCCGCCATTTCGCGTGGGCGAGGGCTGGGATGTGCACGCGCTGGTGCCCGGCCGCAAGCTGATCATCGGCGGCGTGGAGATTCCCCATACGCTCGGATTGCTCGGCCATTCCGATGCCGATGTGCTGCTGCACGCGATCACCGACGCCTTGCTGGGTGCGGCCGCGCTGGGCGATATCGGTCGCCATTTCCCGGACACCGATCCGCAATTCAAGGGTGCGAAGTCCGATGTGCTGCTGGCCGAGGCGGCGCGCCGCGTGCGGGCCGCCGGTTATGAGATCGGCAACGTGGACAGCACCGTGATTGCCCAGGCCCCGCGCCTGGCGCCCCACATCGCCGCGATGTGCGAGAGCATTGCCAAGGCGCTGGGCGTGAGCGTCGAACAGGTCAACGTCAAGGCCAAGACGGCCGAGCGCATGGGCCCCGTCGGTCAGGGCCTGGCGATGGAGGCGCGCGCCGCCGCGATGCTGTTCCGCGTTTGACGCGTGGGACCCCGAAGTTGAAGTTGACGTAAACGCCGACGCGCAGCGTTTCGGGGCTCAGTCGTTGTGCGAGTCCGGGTCGTTGCCATGGTCCGGATTGCCCGCCGTACGCATGGTTTCTCCGGCGCGTGGTGGCAGGTGGCGCTTGACCTGCGGACGCTGCAGGCGCTGCTTGTGATCGGCACCGTCGGGCAGTTCCGCCACGCGCTGCAATTGAATGTGCGCCACCAGCCCGCCCGATGCGGCGTTGGCCAGCGCGAAGATGCCGCCCATGCGTTGCACGGTCTTGTCGACAATGGCAAGGCCGAGACCCGCACCTGCAGCCGCGGTGCGCGCCGAATCGCTGCGGAAGAACGGTTTGGTGAGGCTGGCCAACTGCTCGGGCGGCACGCCGTTGCCATGGTCGCGCAGTTTGATCAACACCCATTTGTCCCAGGACTTGGCGCTGATGTCCACGTTGGTCACGCCCGTCTCGCGGTTCTTGCCGTAGCGGCGGGCGTTCTCGAGCAGGTTGGAGATGATCCGGGCCAGTTCGATTTCATCCACCAGCACGTTGAGATCTTCCGGCACGGCCATGGAGATCTGCAGTTCGCGGTGATCCTGCACGGCATAGACGCACGACGACACCACGCCATAGAGATTCACCGGCGTGAGGGTGACCGCATCAGGGCGCGCGTAGTCGAGGAACTTGTCGATCGTGGCGTCGAGCTGCACGATGTCGGCCACCATGTGATCGCGGGCGACATCGTCGCTCACGCTCATCTCGGTTTCGAGGCGTAGGCGCGCCAGCGGGGTGCGCAGATCGTGCGAGATGCCGGCCAGCATCACCGCGCGGTCCTGCTCCAGCTTGGCGAGTTTCTGCGCCATTCGGTTGAAGCCGATATTCACCTCGCGGATTTCACTGGTCACCGCTTCTTCGTCGAGTTGGCTGGCGGCAAAGTCGCCGTCCTTCACCTTGTTGGCGGCGTAGGAGAGTTGTTTGAGCGGTCGGTTGATGAGGCGCGCAATCACCGCGGCACCGGCCAGCGACAACGCACCCGCCGTGATCAACCAGATGAGCCAGGTCTTGCCGCTGGCGGCCGAGAGGCGCGAGCGGTCCATCAGCAACCAGTTGGGGTCGCCGTTGATGGTGAAGCCCACCCACAGGCCGGCCTCGCCGTTGACGCTGCTCGCCAGAATAGTGCCGGGGCCGAGGCGACGGGTCAGCTCTTCCGTCAAGCGCGCCCCGAGGGCCGATTGCGGCAGGTGTTCGAACTTGTCGCCGGGCTCGCGCGGCAGAATCCGCACGCCTTCCTGGTCGGCCATGGTCTTGATGAGCGAGACGCGGGCAATCGCATCGGCATGCACCAGCGCGGCGCGGCTCAGGTTCACCAGCGATGCGATCTGCTGCGCGGTCTGCAGGGTGCGGGGCTCGAATTCGAGGGCGCGCAGCGTTTGCAGCCACGCCAGAATACTGCCGACGAGCAACAGCGCGAGCAGGAAAAACGTGCGCCAGAAAAGATTCAGACCCACACGCGACCGCGGCGCAGCACTGCGCTTGGGGGTCTCCAGAGGTGCGGGGCTGGTGGCATCCGGGTTGACGTTATCTTGGCGTTTGGCGCTCATTGACGGCGGCATTCTTGGTAGGTGGAAAATGGGAAAGGCAGACGGTGATCACCAGTCTGCCTTTTGTTCTCATCGTTCATGCAACGAGGAGAGCCCCGTTGCACGAAGATGGCGGCGTGGAGAGCGCATTCGAATGCAATGCTCGGCACGCCGGTCGATCGATCGATCTCTTGCCGATCGATCAGCTCGTACCGTCCGGCACGAACACATAGCCCACGCCCCAGACGGTCTGGATGTAGCGGGGGGCTGCGGCGTCGACTTCGACCAGCTTGCGCAGGCGCGAAATCTGCACGTCCAGGCTGCGGTCGAAGGGTTCGAACTCGCGGCCACGGGCCAGCAGGGCCAACTTTTCACGCGACAGCGGCTGGCGCGGGTGGCGCACCAGAGCTTTCAGCATGGCAAATTCGCCGGTGGTGAGTGGCAACTCTTCGCCATTCTTTTGCAGAGCACGGGTGCCCAGATCAAAAGTGAAGGGGCCGAAGGTCACGACTTCGTTGTCGCCCGATGGAGCGCCCGGCGCTTCCTGTGGTGGACGACGGCGCAGCACCGCGTGAATGCGGGCCAGCAATTCGCGTGGGTTGAACGGCTTGCCGAGATAGTCATCCGCGCCAACTTCCAGACCCACAATGCGGTCCACGTCTTCACCCTTTGCGGTGAGCATGATGATCGGCGTGCGGTCATTGGCTGCGCGCAGGCGACGGCAGATGGACAGGCCATCTTCGCCCGGCATCATCAAGTCCAGCACGATCAGGTCGACAGTTTCGCGCAGCAGGATGCGATTCAAGGCCTTGCCGTCTTCGGCAACCATGACCTCAAACCCCTCTTGTGTGAGGTAGCGCCGCAGCAAGTCGCGAATACGGGCATCGTCATCAACTACGAGAACTTTATCGGTGCGGTTGGTTGTTGTGGCCATGACTTTCCTCAGTCCAATTTGTAACAGAGCCGATTCTGACCAGCTTGCGCCGGGAATGTTTGCTTTTTTCGCTGGTTCTGACCCAATGTTACAAATTTTGCGTCAAAACGGCGTCTAGTTGGCAAAGCTTTACATAGAAGACATGACTCATCATGGCGTGCCAGACTAAAAATGGCAATTGGCCCAAGGGCGCGATGTTTGAAAAAATGAAAGGTTCTATGTCTAATCTGGCTGTCAAAACCGTAGCGGCAACCGCTTTGTTGGTTTGCGCAGGCGCGGTGTTTGCGCAAAACGCGAATGGCTCGAGCGCGAATACTGCAATGCAGAATGTGCTGCAGTTGTCGGCTTCGGGCGAGGTCGAGGTACAGCAGGACCTGCTGGTGATTCGTCTGGCTGCAAGCAAGGATGGCGCTGACGCGGCGTCGGTGCAGTCGCAACTCAAGCAGGTGCTGGACGCCGCGCTGACCCAGGCCAAGACCAAGGCCCAACCGCAGCAGATGGATGTGCGAACGGGTGACTTCTCCCTCAACCCACGCTACAACACCAGCGGCAAGATCACTGGCTGGCAGGGGCGTGCCGAGTTGATTCTGGAGGGCAAGGACTTCTCGCGCATCAGCACCATGGCCGGCTCGCTGCCCAATATGACGATCAGCTCGATCAATTTCGACCTGTCGCGTGCCGAGCGCGTGCGGGTGGAGGGCGATGCCCAGGCCAAGGCCATCGAGGCCTTCAAGGCCCGTGCCCAGGAAGTCACCAAGAGCTTTGGATTCAACAACTACAGCTTGCGCGAGGTCGCGGTAAGCGATCGCAACGCGTTCCCGATGATGGACCGCGCACGCGGCGCCAACGGCGGCGTCGCCATGATGGCGAAAATGGCGTCCGACGTGCCGGTGGAAGCCGGCAAGGCAAACGTGCAGATCACGGTTTCTGGCACTGTGCAGATGCGCTGAATCAGCGCAGAATCGGCGCAGTTGCCTCAAGGCAGTCAGTCGATTCAACCCCAGTTTCAAGAGCTTTGAACTATGTATATATAGGCTCGGCTCTTGATCGCAGTCCCCGCATTCGCCATTGAGGCTGGTGCGGGGACTTTCTGTTTGCGCAGCGTTCTACGGCTACGGCTTCGGCTACGGCTGCGTGTTTATTGCGCGGTCCAGCCGCCGTCCATGTTCCAGGCGACACCGCAGATGTTGTTGCCGCTCGGCGAGCAGAAGAACACCGCCAGATCGCCCAGCTCTTCGGGCGTGGTGAAGCGCTGCGAAGGCTCCTTCTCGCTCAGCAATTGCTTGCTGGCTTCCTCGACCGAAATGCCGTGCTCGGCCGCCTTGGCGTCGATCTGCTTTTGCACCAATGGAGTGAGCACCCACCCCGGGCAGATCGCATTGCAGGTGATGCCGATGGCGGCGTTCTCGAGCGCGGTGACCTTGGTCAGACCCACGATGCCATGCTTGGCCGCGACATACGCCGACTTTTGCGCCGAGCCCACGAGGCCGTGCACCGATGCCACGTTGATGATGCGGCCCCACTTGGCAGCCTGCATCGCCGGCAGCGCGAGGCGCGTGGTGTGAAAGGCGCTCGAGAGATTGATGGCGATGATGGAATCCCACTTCTCGACCGGGAAAGCTTCCACGGGCGCGACATGTTGAATGCCGGCGTTGTTCACCAGAATGTCGATGCTGCCGAACTGGCCGGCACCGTACTTCATCATCTCTTCGATTTCTTCCGGGCGGCTCATGTCGGCACCGTGATAGGCCACACGCACGTCAGAGTCCTTGCCCGCTTCGAGGACGGCAGCACGCGATCCATCGACATCACCGAATCCGTTGAGCACGATGTTGGCACCCTGGCGCGCCAACGCGATGGCGATACCCAGGCCAATGCCGCTGGTGGAACCGGTGACGAGTGCTGTCTTGCCTTTGAGCATAAAAGTTTCTCCAAATCAATTACGATGCAAACATTATCTAGGGTGCGAGACAAAGCTGATTCCCATGAATGAACCTACGCTGAACTACGTATCCTGTCCCGGCCTCGCAGCGACCAGTCCTGTCGACGCCACAGGGCACCGGATGGCCTACTGGGAGTGGAACGCAACGGGAAACCCCGCACACCCTCACGTGCTCATGTGCGTGCATGGGCTGTCGCGACAAGGCCGTGATTTCGACGTGTTCGCGCGCCGCATGAGCCGCCATGCCCGCGTCATCTGCCCTGACGTGGTGGGTCGCGGCGAAAGCGATTGGCTCGCCGACCCCAGCGGCTACCAGATTCCCGTCTATGTCGGCGACATGCTCGTGCTGATCAACCATCTGCATGCACAAGCCCCCATTTCACAACTGGATTGGGTCGGCACCAGCATGGGTGGACTCATCGGTTTGGTGATCAGCGGGCAAAAGGATTTGCCGCTGGCGGTGCCCGTGCATTCGCTGGTGCTCAACGACGTGGGTCCGGCGGTCGAGTGGAGCGCGCTGCAGCGCATCGGCTCGTACCTCGGTCGTCCGCTGCGCTTCGATTCGGTGCAAGCCGCGGCCGACGAAATGCGAAAAATCTCCACCGGCTTCGGGCCCCATTCCGATGCGGATTGGCTCGAGCTGTCGCAGCACATGGTCAGCAAGGCGGCCAAGGAGCGTTGGCGCCTGCACTACGATCCGGGTCTGGCATCGCCGCTGCGCAAGATGACGGCCGAAGCGGCAGAGGGTGGCGAGCGCTATCTGTGGAAGCTCTACGACCAGATCACCGCCCGCGTCTTGCTGTTGCGCGGCGCGGATTCGGACCTGCTTTCCAAGGCCACGGCGGAGCGCATGACGCAGACCGGACCGAAAGCGCAACTGATAGAGTTTGAAAATGTCGGACATGCCCCCACCTTGGTGGCTGACGAGCAGGGCAGAGCGGTTGAGCGGTTCCTGTGCAGTGA
>CALMCS010001090.1 GCA_937862875.1 uncultured Comamonadaceae bacterium | reverse complement strand
TTTGCAAACTGTTGAAGTCCGGCATGTCTGCGTCATCCAATCGGAAGGCGTACGGAAACTGCAGAGTGAGAGGCGTAGCCGTGATTCTCGGCTCATGGTCCAGCCAACGCACTGCGCTTGCTACGCTGACGCGATACATCACGGGGGCTGGGCAGACGAAATTACCGATGGCTTGGCACTGCATCGGCACAATTTCTACAGGTTCCTTCCCCGCGTAGGTTTGCTCTGGAAATAACCCTCCAATGGGTTTTCCAAATTTGGATTGTGCCCATTCGATCGCCATGTACTTCAGAGTATCGCTGTTGATGCTCCAGTAAAACGAGGCCGACGGAGCCGGGTCCGGACCTTTGTTTTCAAGGCGATAGGACATGGACATTGGCATGTTGAGCGCGATCGTGTCACTGTCCGCGCTGACGTTTCCGAGCGCGCCATTGAGTCCATTGGACCCGCCCATTGCCGGTTGGTTGCTGCTGTAGCTGGTGGTCAAGTCAATGACGATCGGCCGCACATAGATGGACGAGACCACTGCGTTGGTGTTGACGATAGGGTCTGTTTCTGCGCCGGTCAGGGTTCCTGACAGCTCATAATTTCCGACCGCAGACGGCAGTTGCATCTGCACGCGCATGCGCACGACACCGAACTCGGGAAAGGTGGGGATCGTTGCACTGATCAGGGGGTAGCCGTTCGAAGGGCCATTCCCCGTCACCGTGAATTGCGTGGGGCAGACAGCGCCGCCATATGCTCCGACGCAGGTCGCAGACAGAACACTGAAACCTGGCGGCAGTTGCTCCCGCAGCTGGGCCGCATGGCTGGTCCCCGGACCGCCGTTCTTGTAGGACACGTCGTAGGTGATGACCGAGAGCGTCAGCCCGGTAGTCACCGGCATCGACCGCGCCACGATCAAATCAGGATTGGCCAGTGCCGCACTGCCAAAGCAGAGCGCGGCGGTCGCCAGCAGGAATTGTCCTGCGCGTGCCAACCGGTTCGCCTCACGGCTTGGGTTGGAATCGATGCCCGTCGGCGCGTGCTTGCCCGACAGGGCGGCAGATAACCATTGAATGGTTTTTCTCATTGGCTTGCTCTCTCCATCAACTTGAAGGCCCGCACGTCGCGACGACGGGCGTGGTCAAGGAGAGAACAATTCAGATCTCTCAATCACTCACGCCGCTGAAAATCACAGCGTGTGGCTGAATAATCGACATGAAACTCCACTGAATCGCGCTCAATCTCACAAGTTGTTGATCGAATTGGTGAATCCGCAATTGGAGGTTGAGTATTTTTGTGCGTGGATTGTAATTGAATGTGATTTTCTATTATCTAAGCGCTTACACGGTTGGCAATAGTTCAAATTTGTTTTGATCTGGATGCCCATAAGAAAACACCCTGGAAACTGGATGCGTATCCAGTTTCCAGGGTGTCGTTCAATAAATAAGGGAAAGGACCCGGCGGTGTTATGCACCGCCATCCATTGAATGAGTCCAATGTGTCCGATCAGTCCGCATAGGCTCCGGCCGCCTTGATGACCGCACCCCATTTGGCAATCTCCGCCGAAACGAATTTCTTGTGTTCTGCGGGCTCGATGCGCTTGTCTGTCGTGACCACGGCACCCAGCAATTCCTCGCGTTTGATGAATTCCGGATCCTTGAGGGCGACCTTGAGCGCGTCGTTCAATGTCTTGAGGACGGCTGCCGGCGTGCCCTTGGGGGCGTACAGACCGTGCCAGATCGTGACTTCAAAATTTGGCAGGCCTGCCTCGGCCAGGGTCGGCAGGTCTTTCAGGCCGGGCGTGGTCAGGCGCTGGGGTGTGGTGACCGCGTAGGCCTTGACCTTCTTGGCTTCGATCTGGCCGGTGGTGTTGGTGGTCTGGTCGCACAGCAGATCGACCTGATTGCCCATCAGGTCCGCAATCGCCGGGGCCGCGCCCTTGTAGGGCACCGAGGTCATGTCGGCCTTGAGTGCGCTCTGGAGCATCAGTCCGCACAGGTGCGAAGCGGAGCCCACGCCCGCGTTGGCCAGGTTGATCTGGCCCTTGTTGGCCGCGATCCAGCCGGTGAGTTCCTTGAAGTTGTTGGCGGGCAGAGTGGGCTTGCCGATCAGCGTCATGGGAACGTCGTTGATGACGCCGAGGTATTCGAAATCCTTTTCCACGTTGAACGAGAGCTTGCGGTACAGGCTCGGGACGGTGGCCATGCCGATGTGGTTGAGCAGCAGGGTGTAGCCATCGGGCGTGGCGCGTGCGACCTTGGCGATGCCGATGGAGCTGCCTGCGCCTGCGGTGTTTTCCACCACGATGGTGGTGCCGCCCAGGGGCTTGCGCAGCGCCTCGACCAGGTCACGCGCGACGCGGTCCGTGGGGCCGCCCGCAGTGAAGGGCACGACGATGGTGATGGTCTTGTCCTTGACCGGGAAGGTCTGTGCGCTGATGCCGCATGAAACGAGGGCAGCGGCAGCGGTGGCCGCGATCTTGAAGCTGAGAGTGGTCATGGGATGGGTAAAGAAGGAGTGAATGGGGTTTGCGAGGGAAGGCGTCGGAAACGAGCGAGTACCGGTACAGGTACAGCTACAGCTACAGGTGCAGAGATAGGGACAGGGCGCGGCCTTGCGGCCGGCCCAGTCTGGAGGCGCTGTGTGCTGAGCGCTTCAGCGCATCAGCGGTGGATTGGCTTACTGCGGACGCTGGCGTGCAGGCACGCGCGCGTCGAGCGGCGCGGGCGTGTAGGCCGAATCAAAGCTGCAGCCTTCGCCATACGTTTTCTCGTTCGCGGTGCAGGCCGTGGAGATGCCCGCAGGGGTGGGCTTGGTGCCGGTGTCGACCCAGTTCAGCAGCGCCGTCATCAGCGTCGGATAGGTCGGGTCGCTGATGAAGCTGTGCGTGCCCTTGGTGGTGAAGGTTTGCACCAGGCGGTCACCGCTGCCGCCCTGGTTCATCACCGTGCGGAAACGTGCGTCGAGCTCCGAGAACGCGGTGGGGTCGCTGATCCATTTGGTGGAGAGCACGGGCACGGGGATCTTGCCTGTGGGGTCTGCGTCGTCGGCAAACTTCTTGTAGGCAGCCGGGTCGGCGCGGTAGCGCAGCACGCCCGCGTTGAGGGCTGCGTCGTCCGCGGAGCCGGTGTAGACCGCGCCTTCGTTGCCGAACGGGCTCGCGCCGCCGGTGCGTTTGACCGAGATGTCCTGGAAGTGCATCGTGCCCCAGTTCAGGTGCGACTGGATCACGCTCTCGGGGATCTTGATCACGTTGACGATGGTCTGGATCTTGGCCTTCTGCTCGGCGGTGCGCTCGGCCGCTGGCTTGTTCAGGGCCAGGCATTCATTGACGCGCAATGCCACATCGGCCTGCTTCATGGTGATGCTGGCCGGAAGGCC
>CALMCS010001089.1 GCA_937862875.1 uncultured Comamonadaceae bacterium | reverse complement strand
ACCTGCCGAACATCGACGTCGATCCGCAGACCTATCAGGTCAAGGCCGACGGTGTGCTGCTGTGGTGTGAACCGGCGGAAACCTTGCCGATGGCTCAGCGTTACTTCCTGTTCTGACACACGGCAAAAGGCCCCCGACCCGCGTCTTGCGCACGGGCCGGGGGCCTTTTTCATGGGGCAGGAAAACCGATGCGCAAACGGTCGTGTATTTCCCGCCAAAGGGGCTAATATTCGATTCGCTCCGCCTATTTTCAGGAACTGCCCATGCGTCTTTCCGAGTTCATCTTGGCCAACATCGAGCCTATCGTCGATGAATGGGAACAGTTCGCCGCGACCATCACGCCGGCGGCCGACCATCTGGATTCCACTGCGCTGCGCGATCACGCCAGCGAGATTCTGCGGGCCGCCGCCCGCGACATGAGCAAGCCACAGAGCCCCGCCGAACAGGCTGCCAAAGCCAAGGGCGAGGGCCCGGAAAAGACCCCGAGTCTGGACGAGGCCGGCGCCAGCCATGGCGAACTGCGCCACACCGTCGGTTTCGATCTGGTGCAGATGACCAGCGAATTCCGCCATTTGCGCGCCTGTGTGATCCGCCTGTGGGTCAACAGCCTTGAGTCGCCGGACGTGACCTATTTCCAGGACATGATCCGCTTCAACGAAGCCATCGACGAAGCCCTCGCCGAATCTACCGCTGCCTACGCCGAGCAGGTCAACCGCTCGCGCGACATTTTCCTCGCCATCCTCGGCCATGACCTGCGCGCGCCGCTGCAGGCGGTGAGCATGTCCACCGAACTGCTGCTGCGTAAATCCAGCCTCGAGGGCGATGCGCTGGCCTGTGCCTTGCACATCAAGCGCGGTGCGCGGCACATGGCGGCGATGGTCAGCGACCTGCTGGAGCTGGTGCGCAGTCGCCTCGGCCGTAGCCTGCCGATCGAGCCGGCAGCGATGGACCTGGCCGTTGCGGCGCGGGCGGCGATTGCCGAAGCCTGCGCCGGTAATCCGCTATCCGATCCGAAGCTCACGGTGCACGGCGACACCCGTGGGGTGTGGGACGCCGGGCGAATCGACCAGCTCCTGCAAAACCTGATCGGCAACGCCTTGCAGCACGGCACCAGCCAGCGCGACGTGACCCTTGATCTGCGTGGCGAGGGCGACAACGTGTGCCTGACGGTGCACAACTACGGCACACCGATTTCCGAAGAGGCGATCGGCACGATTTTCGACCCGCTGGTGCGCAGCGCCGACGAAGAACTCGGGCAGCCGTCGACCAGCCTCGGGTTGGGCTTGTTCATCGTCAAGGAAGTGGTGAGCGCCCATGGCGGGACAATCGACGTCAGCTCGAGCGAGGCTGACGGGACGCTGTTCAGTGTGGTGTTGCCAAGAAAGGTTTAAGCAGGGAAATCTGCGGTGAATTCATCGCTGGCAAGCCAGCTCCCACAGATCCGGCGTCGAATACAAACTTTGTGTACGACATAGTTCCTTGTGGGAGCTGGCTTGCCAGCGATGAGGCCGGCCAATACTACCGAAAACCTATTCGACCACCAGCCGCCCCAAGCGCTGCCTGAGCATCCGGTTCTCCGCCCGCAACTCATGCACCTCCTCCAGCAGATTCAGGGCCAGGGCGACGCCCTCCCACTCCAGCTCCAGCTCGCGCCGCAACTTCGCGGCGCGTTTGGCCAGGCTCAGCTCGTAGTCGGTGAACCGCCATTCCCGGGGCTGCGCGCCCTGAGGTTCGAGGATGCCGTGTTCGACGATTTCGATCACGTAGACGTCCGACAGATCGGCCGCCTCACAGAATTCTGCCATGTCCAGTTGAACGATCAGGGGGCTGCTCATGATGGGCTACTCCGTCGTCGGATTCAGAAGTTCTCGCGTGGGTTGAACGCGGCTTTCTTCGCCAGTTCCTGCCACAGCGCCTTGACCTCGTCGTCCGAGGTTTTCGGCATCACGGCCTTGAGCTGCACGAACAGATAACCGCGCTCACCGGCCTTGTTTTTCAGACCATGGCCCTTGGCGCGCATGCGCTGGCCGTTCTGGCTGCCGGCCGGCACCTTGAGGTTGATCTTGCCGGTCAGGGTCGGCACGGCCACTTCAGCGCCCAGCGCCAGCTCCCACGGTGCCAAGGGCAAGGTGATGATCAGGTTTTCGCCTTCGACATCGAATTTCGGGTGCGGCGCAAAGCGAATGGTCAGGTACAGATCGCCATTGGCGCCGCCACCGATGCCCGGCGCGCCCTGCCCCTTGAGGCGGATGCGCTCGCCGTCGGTCACGCCCGCCGGGATCTTCACGTTCAGGCTTTTGCTGGTGTTGCTGACGTGCTGACCGTTGGCGTTGTATTGCGGGACCTGAAAGCTGACCTTCTTCGACTCGTTCGACAGCGTCTCCTCAAGGAAGATCGGCAGTTCCATTTCCACGTCTTGTCCCCGCCGTCCTGCACTGCGTTGCTGCCGACCTTCGCCGCCACCGAAACCGGCGCCGCGATTGCCGAAGATCGAACTGAAGAAGTCCGAGAAGTCGCCGGTGTCACCACCGCCGCCGCCAAAGCCACCACGGCTCTGCCAGCCCGGCGGGCCCTGGAACGGCTGACCATGCTGGCCATAACGGCGCAGGTCGTCGTACTCGGCGCGCTTGTCGGCGCTCTTCAGCGCTTCATAGGCTTCCGAGGCGTCCTTGAACTTGGCCTCGGCGTCTTTTT
>CALMCS010001088.1 GCA_937862875.1 uncultured Comamonadaceae bacterium | reverse complement strand
GGCCATGAGCGTAGTGGCGCATATGACCTATGCCCGGCGCATCGACCGAAGCGGCTGCCCACTGGGCTCCGATGATTTCAAACAAACGCCCGAAGGCCACACCGGCGGCTCGCTCAACATGGTGCCAGCCTTCGTGGGTTATCTGTTGGCCAACGCGCTGACCGGGACGACACGCGGCTGGCTCATGGGGCAGGGGCACTGCGTGGCCGCGATCGAGGCGGTGAACGCACTGACCGGCGATGTATCCGCCGCCCAGCGTGGACGCTACGACCGCAGCGAGGCGGGCCTGTCGCGTTTGATCGCGGACTTCTACTCCTATGCCATCGATAAGCAGGGTCGGCCCGCGGTACCGCTGGGTAGCCATGCCGGGCCGAACACGGCCGGCGCGATCTCCGAAGGCGGCTATCTGGGGTTCGCCGGGCTGCAGTATGTGCACACGCCGTTGCCGGGAGAAAGCCTGGTGGCATTCCTCAGTGATGGCGCTTTCGAGGAACAACGTGGCTCGGACTGGGCGCCGCGCTGGTGGCGCGCCGAGGACTGCGGCTTCGCCATCCCGGTCATGATTCTCAACGGACGGCGCATCGAGCAGCGCACCCAGATCGTGCAGGAAGGTGGCGCTACCTGGCTGGCCGAAGATCTGCGCCACAACGGCTTCGATCCCGTCATCGTTGATGGACGTGATCCGATGGCGATCGCATGGGCCATTGTTGAAGCCGAAGACACGCTGAGCGCCTTCGCCGCACGCTCGGATCGGCGCTATCCGGTCAAGCTGCCCTACGTGATCGCCGAGACGGAGAAAGGTTTTGGCTTCCCGGGCGCGGCGACCAATGCCGCCCACAACCTGCCGCTGAACGGCAATCCGCGCGAGGATGCGCAGGCACGCGAGGCCTTCAACGCAGGGGCTGCGGCGCTGTTCGTGCCCGAGAGCGAACTGGAAAACGCGCTCACCGTCCTTGCGAATCACGGCCAGAGCCAGCGCTCGCGCGAAAGCGAGCACCCCATGGCCCTACGCCATCCAGCGAGCCCTCATCTGCCGATGCCGGCCTGGGCGCCAACTGAGGTATCGGGCAGCGCCATGTCTTCACTGGATCGTTGGTTCGTGAAACTGGCGCAGGCAAATCCACAGTTGCGCGTCCGGATCGGCAATCCCGATGAACTGGCCAGCAACAAGATGGGAGCCACACTGGCACTGCTCAAGCACCGCGTCAACGTGCCCGAACCCGGCGTCCCGGAATCGACGCATGGCTCGGTGATCACCGCACTCAATGAAGAAGCCGTTGCGGCCGCCGCCCTCGCCAACAAAGGGGGGCTGAACCTGATCGTCAGCTACGAGGCCTTCGCGGTCAAGATGCTTGGATTGATTCGCCAGGAGATCATCTTCGCGCGCCGACAGAAGGAACTGGGCCAGCCGCCAGGCTGGATCTCCATCCCGCTGGTCGTCACATCCCACACCTGGGAGAACAGCAAGAACGAGCAGTCACACCAGGACCCGACCATTGGCGAAGCATTGCTAGGGGAAATGTCGGACACCGCACGCGTGTTGTTCCCGGTGGATGAAAACACGGCGTGCGCCGCGTTGCGAGCGGTCTACGCCAGCCGCGGCCAAGTGGCTTGTGTGGTGGTCTCCAAGCGCGACACGCCGAATCACTTCAGTGCCGCCGCGGCTCAATCGCTGATCGAGCATGGAGCAGCCCATGTAGCCGGCGATCCGTCCACCGCACAACTGCAATTCGTAGCGATTGGCGCCTACCAGTTGGAGGAAGCGCTCAAAGCCCATGCCCGCCTGGAGCACCATGGGCTTGCGTCGTGCATCACCGTGGTGGTCGAGCCCGGCCGTCTACGCATTCCGCGAGACGAACTTGAGGCCGCCTTCGTGCTCGGTGACGAATCCCTGCAAGCGCTCTTCCCGCCTCACCTGCCGCGCGTGTTGATAAGCCATACCCGCCCTGAGCCGATGCTGGGCGTGCTTCGCCGCATTGACAGCGGCCCTTCGAAGACGCGGGCTTTGGGCTACATCAACCACGGCGGCACCCTCGATGTGGCTGGAATGCTGATCGCCAATCGATGCACCTGGGTGGATGCCATCTATGCCGCTGCGCAAGTGACCGGCTGGAACAGTTCGCAGGCTGCTGCTGCCGCGACCGACGCGTGAATTTCAAGTGGTTCTGACACGGTCCGCAGTGACCGCGCCAGCTCCTGATTTCACAACCCACCAACAAGCGAGGAGACAACTTCATGCTCTCACTGACCAGCCTGGGCGGTGCCGGTACCGTCACCGGCTCCAAACACCTGATCACATATGGCAGTACCCGCATCCTGATCGACTGCGGACTTTTCCAAGGACTGAAGAACCTGCGCGAGCTGAACTGGCAGCATCTTGTCGTTGAGTCCAAGGACATCGATGCGGTTGTACTGACGCACGCGCACCTGGATCATTGTGGATATCTCCCCCGATTGGTGCTGAACGGGTTCCGCGGGAAGATTTTCTCGACGCCAGCCACACGGGACGTCGCCGAACTCATCCTGCTCGACAGTGCTTGGTTGCAGGAGAAGGATGCCGAGTTCGCCAACCGGAAGGGATTTTCCAAGCACAAGCCAGCCCTTGCCCTGTATCGGGTCCGAGATGCCGAACGCACGCTCTTGCAGTTCAAGCCCGTGCCACTGCATCAGGAGACGGTATTGCCGGGCGGTGCACGCCTGGTTCTACGCAGGGCCGGCCACATTCTTGGAGCGGCGACGGCGCAGATCGACATCGGCGGCAAGCGTTTGGTGTTCTCCGGCGACCTGGGCCGCTATGACGATGCGGTCA
>CALMCS010001087.1 GCA_937862875.1 uncultured Comamonadaceae bacterium | reverse complement strand
CTTGAAAGTAGAACTCGCGTCGCATGACTTCTCCTGGAGGTTGCTAAAGGCTATTTGTCAGGTCTCGGCTGGTTATAAGCCGGTTTCTTGAGATGCAGGCTTTTTCACGCACCCATTTTTCAAGGCCTGAATAGGCGAGATGTGATTGAGCGCCCGCTTGGGGATCTGATGGTTGTACGTCTTCACACGGTCCCGGTCTTGCTGCGAAACCGTTATCGGTACACGGTGTGGCGGTGGCACAAGTCCACCACCAGTTCGCGCACTCGGGCACGCCAAAGCCCCGCGTGGTTACAGATGTCGTGCCGACGCGCACGCCCGAAGTCACTAAAGGCGAGCGAGGGTCGTTGGGCACCGAGTCGGCAATGGTTGGCATGCGCGCCCAGTCCTCGTGGCGCGAATAGGCGGTGAAGCCCCCCGATAAGCATTCTGGGCCGGGTTTCCAGCGCGATGCGCTTCATCTCGTCGCAATCGATCAGGCCTGTCTCGAGATCAAGCAGGCCCAGCGACTCCAAGGTTGGAACCGCCACGGCTGCAGGGCAGGAGACGGTGTGTCGATCATGGCGACGTCCCTGCTGTCGCTGTCGGCCAGTAATAGCTGTCCGGCATGGCCCGTGCACCAAAAATGGCCTGTCCGACGCGCACCACGGTGGCACCTTCCTCGATGGCGATTTCGAAATCGCCGGACATGCCCATGGAAAGCTCGTCCAGTCCGATGCTCGCCGGCGCGCTTTGCCGCAACTGGTCGCGCAAGGTGCGCAGCAGGATGAAGCACTGGCGCACCCGCTCAGCCTCGGCGGAAAACAGCGCCAGCGTCATCAATCCGCGCACGCGCAGCGCCGGGAATGCGGGCAATTTCTCGATGAAACCCTGCACGTCTTCGGGCGACAGGCCGTACTTGCTGGCCTCGCCCGAGGTGTTGACCTGCACGAACACATCCAGCGCGCGGCCCTCGACCTGCAGGCGCCGCTCCAGCGCTTCGGCCACGCGCAGACTGTCCAGTGCCTGGAACTCGCTGGCGAAACGCGCCACCAGCTTGGCCTTGTTGGTCTGCAGGTGGCCGATGACCGACCAGTGCAGATCGGTCAGGTCCTGCATGGCTTCCCATTTGCCAAAGGCTTCCTGCACCTTGTTTTCGCCGAGCAGGCGGCAACCCGCCGCGTAGGCCAGGCGCAGGCTGGCCTCGGGCTTGGTCTTGCTCACCGGCAGTAGACGCACGCCCCCCGGATCGCGTCCGGCGCGGAGGCAGGCGACGTCCATGCGAGCCCGCACAGCTGCCAGGTTGTCCAGGAAGTCATCGACCGTGGCCGCCTGCGGATAGCGGCCGTGCTGGTCGTGACGGGTCTGGGTGTCCGATGGCTCAGGCATTGGCGCGCTCCCTCTTGATCGCGGGCTCGGTGGTCGAAGCCGCAGCGGCCGGCCGCGCGCTGCGCGGCAGTGCGCCATTGAGCACGGCATAGGCGACCAGCCCGATCACTAGACCCCAGAACGCGCCACCGATGCCCAGCAGCGAGATGTTGGCGGCGGCAGCCAGGAAGGTGATCAGCGACGCTTCGCGCGTCTTCGCTTCGGCCAGTGCGGTGGCCAGGCTGCCGCCGATGGTGCCCAGCAGTGCCAGCCCCGCCAGCGTGGTGATGAAGGTCCCAGGGAATGCCATGAAGACGGCGGCCAATGTCACGCCGAACACGCCCACGAGGATGTAGCACACGCCTGCGGCGATGCCCGCGATCCAGCGCTTGGACGGGTCTTCGTGCGCCTCTCGGCCCGTGGCGATGGCGGCCGTGATGGCGGCGATGTTGAAGGCATGCGAGCCGAACGGAGCCATCAGCAGCGAGCCAAGACCCGTCACCGTCACGATGGGGTTGGCGCTGGTCTTGAAGCCGTCATTGCGCAGCACCAGCATGCCAGGCATGTACTGGCCGGTCAGCGTGATGAGGAACAGCGGCAAGGCGACGCTCAGCAGCGCATTGAGCGAAAACGCTGGCATGGTGAAAACCGGGGCGGCGAGCTTCAAGCTCAGTCCCGACAGATCCACCCGATCCTGCATCAGCAGAAAGAGCAGGCCCAACACCAGGATGCCGACGACGGCATAACGCGCGCTGAAGCGCTTGAGCACCACATAAGTCACGATCAGCAAGCCGGCCAGCACCGGATCAATGCTCATGCCGCCGAAAGCCTTGATGCCGAATTGCAGCAGGATGCCCGCGAGCAAACCTGCGGCCACGCCCGGAGGAATCAGGCGGATCAAGCGCTCGAACCAACCCGACAGCCCCAGCGCGACAAATGCCGCTGCCGAAATCATGTAGGCACCCACCGCTTCGGCATAAGGCGTGGTCGCCAGCGCCGTGACCAGAAACGCCGCCGCTGGCGTGGACCAGGCGGTAATGATGGGCTCGCGCGTCAGCCAGCTCAGGATGATCCCCGTCACGCCCACGCCGATGGAAATCGACCACACCCACGAGGCCGTCAGCTCCGGGCTCAGTCCCGCGACCTTGGCCGCCTGGAACACCAGGATGAAGGTGCCGCCGTAGTTGACGATGACCGAAATCAGGCCGGCTACGACCGGATGGGTGAGATCACGTATTCGAAGGGATGGATGTGAGTCGGATGGAGACATGGTGTTTCTTGATTCCTCTGTACAACTTGAATGCCGAGCTTCAATGGAAGTTGTGTTTATAGGCATTCAGTGGTCTATGTAAGCCATACACTTTTTTGATCTACGTCAGACCATTTGGCAAGCAGCACCGATAAAATGGCCTGCCATAAGAGGGGAGCATTGACCTCAATGAGCAGACCATATGAGTAAAACATTCGAGCTGGAGACGCTGCGAATTCGGATGAACGATGCGGAGTTCCAGTTGCTCGATCTGCACCAGCGTGTGCAGCGCGCCATGCGCGAGCTGATCCTTGACGGCGCCTTGCCTCCAGGGTTGAAACTGCCGGCAACGCGCTCGCTTGCCGAGTCACTCGGGATCGCACGCGATACGGTCGAGAATGCGTACATGCAACTGCACCGAGACGGGTTCATCGTGCGGCAGCAAGGCTCAGGGAGCTACGTTTCCGAGACCATTGGCGCGGAATTGCGAGGCCACTCTCGGCGGCGCGTGAAATACCAAGAGCCTGAAAGACGAGCACAGGCACCGGGTGTGGGCTTGAGCCGGCGGGGGAACGCCATCCTCGAGAGTGAGGGAATCTCGGATCAGCAATCAATCAAGGCATTTGCCACAGGCCTGCCAGAGACGCGAACCTTCCCTACCGATGTGTGGGAGCGCTTGCAGCGCCAAACAGTCAAGGACCATCGCACCAGCGTGCTTTTACATGGTGATCCGCAAGGGGTAAAGCCTCTGCGCGAAGCCATCGCAACCTATCTCAACCTGGAGCGAGGCGCCAAGGTCTCGGCCGAGCAGATCCTGGTGTTGAGCAGTACCCGGCAGGCACTGTTCTTGTGTGCAAAATTGCTGGTGGATGCAGGCAAACCGATCCTGCTGGAGAATCCTGGTTACGGCGGGGCCAAGAAGGCTTTCGAGTCGGCAGAAGCCCGTATCACGCCGATTGCCGTGGATGCACAGGGTATCCGCACGGATCTGCTGCGGGCAGACCGCAGTGGCGCGACCTGCGTGTACGTGACTCCGTCACACCAATACCCCACGGGGGTCACCATGTCGCTGGAGCGCCGTCTGGACTTGATTCACTGGGCTGCGGAAAACGGCCGCTGGATTATCGAAGACGACTACGACAGCGAATTCCACTACGACGGCATGCCGACCGCCTGCGTACAAGGCTTGGACAAGTACGCACGGACGATCTATATCGGTACATTCAGCAAGACGCTTTATCCAGGTTTGCGCATGGGGTATATCGCTTTGCCACAGGAGTTGGTCAAGGCGTTCACCCATGCGCGAAGCATCATGGACGGTCACACGCCACAGATTTTGCAACTGACGCTGGCCAGGTTCATGGAAGACGGCCACTACAACTCGCACGTGAGAAGCATGCGCAAGCTGTACGCGAGCCGCCGCGAGGTCATCCTTGAGTCCATCGGTAAACACTTGGCGGGAATCGTCACGGCACCACGACCGGCGGGTGGGCTGCAGGTTCCGTGTCTACTGGAGCCCGGATGGTCGGAGCAAGACACCATACGTCGGGCGGCTGCTGTCAATGTCGTATTGCCGGGCCTCAGCCGCTTGTACGCCGGCGAGCACAAGCAGTCGGGTTGGCTGCTGGGCTACTCGTCGCTGACTGCGCACGAGATTGAGTCTGCCATCCTGTGCTTGGCCAATGCCCTTCGCAGCATGCCGGGGCCTGTCGGCCGCGGTCAATAGATAGGTGGGAAGCGCCGGGACAAGCTTGACACACCTTGATGGATAGCCTTTAGCGTGTGGGCGTTTATCGTTCCACTGCAATGACCTCCTACACCGGTGGCAGCGTCGTATGCAGCTTGTGGG
>CALMCS010001086.1 GCA_937862875.1 uncultured Comamonadaceae bacterium | reverse complement strand
ACAGGTGCACGTTCTTGCCCACTTGAGCGCAGGAGCCCACGGTGGCCCAGGTGTCAACCATCGTGCCTTCGTCGACGTAAGCGCCGATGTTCACGTAGGAAGGCATCAGGATCGCGCCCTTGGCAACGAAGCTGCCGCGACGTGCGACAGCGGGAGGCACCACGCGCACGCCGGTGGCGGCGATTTCGGCTTCGCTCATGCCTTCGAACTTGGTCGGGACCTTGTCGAAGAAGTTCAGGTCGCCCGACTTCATCAACACGTTGTCCTTCAGGCGGAACGACAGCAGCACGGCCTTCTTGATCCACTGGTGCACGGTCCACTGGCCCACGCCTTCGCGGGTTGCCACGCGCAGCTTGCCGGTGTTCAGCTCGGAGATCACGTGCTCAACGGCATCGATCACTTCCTTGGGAGCGGCGGCGGGAGACATGCTGGCGCGGTTTTCCCAAGCGTTGTCGATGAGGGTTTGCAGTTGTTGAGTCATGGATTTTTACTTCAGGTTCTCGATTGAATAAACTGGACAATGCGCTCTGCGGCTTCGCGGCATTCTGCCGTTTCGGCGACCAACGCCATGCGCACGCGCTGTGCACCGGGGTTGAAGCCATTGGCCTCGCGAGCCAGGTAGCTACCGGGCAATACTGTCACATTGTATTGAGCCAAAAGGGCTTGCGCGAATTCGGTGTCGCTCATTCCAAGCGATTCCGGAACTTTGGCCCACAAATAGAAGCTCGCATCGGGCAACGCCACGTCCATCACCTGGGACAGCAGGGGCGTGATTTCGGCGAATTTCTGGCGATACAGGGCGCGGTTCTCGACCACATGCTGCTCGTCGTTCCAGGCGGCGATGCTCGCCATCTGGATGGTCGGGCTCATCGCACCACCGTGGTACGTGCGATACAGAAGAAACGACTTGATCAGTTCCGCATCACCGGCCACAAAGCCGCTGCGCATGCCGGGCACGTTGCTGCGCTTGGACAGGCTGGTGAACATCATCAGGCGCTTGAAGTCGGTGCGGCCCAGCTGGGTCGCCGCCTCGAGGCCGCCCAGAGGGGCTTCGTCGCGGAAGTAAATCTCGCTGTAGCACTCGTCCGAGGCGATCACAAAGCCGTACTTGTCGGATAGATCGAACAGCTTCTTCCACTCGGACAGCGGCATCACCGCGCCGGTTGGATTGCCGGGGGAGCAGACAAAGATCAGCTGCGTGCGCTGCCAGACGTCTTCGGGCACCGAGTCCCAGTCCACCGCGAAATTGCGTTCGGCCACGCTGGGCACGAAGTAGGGCGTGGCACCGGACAGCAGGGCCGCGCCTTCGTAGATTTGATAGAACGGGTTCGGGCTGACCACGGTCGCGCCGGGTTGGCTCGGGTCGATGACGGTCTGTGCGAAGGCAAACAGCGCCTCGCGCGAGCCGTTCACCGGCAGGATCTGGGTGGCGGCGCTGGCTTTGACGCCATAGCGGCGCTCCAGCCAACCGGCGCAGGCCTCGCGCAGCTTGATGTCGCCGGCAGTGGCCGGGTAGCTCGCCAGGCCGTCCATGTGGGCGGTCAGCGCATCTTTGATCAACTGCGGCGTCGGGTGCTTGGGCTCGCCAATGCCGAGACTGATGGCACGGTATTCGGGCGCGGGCGTGATCCCCGCAAAGAGTTGTCGCAGACGCTCAAACGGATACGGCTGCAAAAGTGAGAGCAGGGGATTCATAGGGTGCGATTATGGTGGATGCGCGGGCCGGTATGGCATTCGCGCGCAAGACTATTGAGGGTGATTGTCTCAGCGGCGCTCACTGCGCACGTTTGGCGCGGGCGCGGGCCATGGCCGCGGCGATCATGGCCTGCTTGGCATCCGCCGAATTCACGGGGGTGTGGGTCGCTGGGGTCGCAGGGCTGTCCGCCGCCGTCTCTACGGTTTTGACCAGCGATTCAGCAGCCACTTCGGCGGCTCTGGCATTGGCCGGAATGAAATCGCCCTTGCGCTGGCGGCTTTGATGGGTGGAATAGCGCGAGCGCGCATGATCCGCCAGATCGCCGGACCAGGCGCTCCAGCCCGTGGCCTGGCCGCTGATGTTCTCGAGAGAAATGCAATCCACCGGGCAGACGGGAATGCACAGCTCGCAACCCGTGCAATGTTCGTCGATGACGGTGTGCATGCGCTTGTTGGCACCGATGATGGCGTCGGTCGGGCAGGCTTTGATGCACAGGGTGCAGCCGATGCACCAGCTTTCATCGATCACGGCCAGCGTGAGCGGTCCTTCGAGTCCGTTGTCAGGATTCAGGGGAAGAGCAGGGAAGCCGGTGATCAGCGCGAGGCGCTCGATGCCTTCAACGCCACCGGGTGGGCATTGGTTGATGGCGGCTTCGCCCTCGGCGATGGCCTGTGCGTAGGTCGCGCAGTCGGGATAGCCGCAGCGCGTGCATTGGGTCTGAGGCAGGGCGGCATCAATGCGAGCGACCAACTCTTTGAGGGAGTTGGCCGTCTGATGTGCCGAATTTTGGCGTAATTGGGAAGGCTGCGAAAGCATGCCCAATGTTACGCTGTGTTCAAGCTGCCTGGCGCGTTACGGCCGGAGTTGCCTTGGCGGTCGATTGCTCTTGCGCCTTGGGTTGGTGCGCCAGAATGAAATCGCGCACGCGGGGGTAGACCAGTTCGCGCCAGCGGCGGCCACTGAAAATACCGTAGTGGCCAGCGCCCGTCACTTCGTAGTGCGAACGGTTTTCCTTCGGAATGCCGGAACAGATGTCCTGCGCAGCCTCGGTCTGACCGGAGCCGGAGATATCGTCCAACTCGCCTTCGATCGTCAGCAGGGAGGTGGTGGTGATGTCCTGTGGACGCACGCGCTCTGGCTCGCCTTCGGGCGAACGAACGTCCCAGGTGCCTTCGACCAGGCTGTACTTCTGGAACACCACTTCGATGGTCTCGAGGTAGTAGTCGGCATCCATGTCGAGCACAGCGTTGTACTCGTCATAGAACTTGCGATGCGCCTCTGCACTGGCGTCGTCACCGCGCACCAGATCCTTGAAGTAATCGTAGTGGCTGGTGGCATGGCGGTCGGGGTTCATCGCCACGAAACCGCTGTGCTGCATGAAACCGGGGTACACGCGGCGGCCAGCGCCCGGGAACTTGTCGGGAACGCGGTAGATCACGTTGTTCTCGAACCAGTCGATGCGGTGCTGCGTTGCCAGGTTGTTCACCGCAGTAGGCGAACGGCGGGCATCGATCGGGCCACCCATCATGGTCATGGTCAGTGGAGTCGTTTCGCCACGCGAGGCCATCAGCGAGACCGCTGCGAGCACCGGAACGGTAGGCTGGCACACGCTCATCACGTGGCAGTTGCCGTACTTGGCCTGCAGGTGACGGATGAACTCCTGGACGTAGTTCACGTAGTCGTCCAGATGGAATTCACCTTCGGACGTAGGCACCAGGCGTGCGTTCTTCCAGTCGGTGATGTACACCTTCTGGCCGCTGAGCATGGTCTTGACCGTGTCGCGCAACAAGGTGGCGTAGTGGCCAGACAGAGGTGCAACGATCAGAACAACCGGCTGTTCCTTGAGCGTCGTCAGGGTCGCTGGGTCGTCCGAGAACCGCTTGAAGCGGCGAAGCTCGCAGAATGGCTTATCGACTTCGATGCGTTCATGGATGGCGACTTCAACGCCATTCACATCGACCGTTGTGATACCAAATTGCGGCTTTTCATAATCCTTACCGAGACGATAGAGCAGGTCATAGCCCGCTGCCATTCGGTGAGACAGGGTCGTCTGACTGAATGGTGTCTGAGAATTGCTGAATACTTTTGATGCCACTTGCGCCAGTTCGGCAAAGGGTTCCATCAAAGAGCGCTGTGCTTCGTAGATTGTGTAGAGCATCAGTGTGGCTGCTTTCAGTAATGTTGCACTGCAATATAACAGGGCTTTTACTGAACGGTCAGAGAGTGGAATCACCTACTTGCTGTCACATATGTGCCTCTCAGAGGGCAGGGCAAGCAGATTTGATGTTCGCCAATTGCAAACTTTTGTTATCCACTACACATTGTGTGGAATTTAAGCCCGCAATCACTCCAATTTCTTGCTAGCGAATGCCTGCGGATTTTTCGACCTGCTTAGATCCATCTCAAAATCCGCGGCAATTGCCCGCACTCATCAGCGCAGTTGGGTCAAAGATTGACGACCGGCGTGTTGGTCAGCAGCCAGGATTCGAAGGCCTCGCGTGAGCTGTTGCGCAGCGCCCGGCGGAACATGTTCTTGTCGCCCAAATACAGGCAGTGGCGCATCACGGTGTAGGGGTTGAAGCTGCTGCCGGGGTTCTGCTCGTCATAAAACTGCTTGTAGCGTTTGACGACGGCGATGTTCTCCCGCATCAGCGCATTGAATCGCGAGCGCGTGATGCCGGGTGCCCAGGCGCGCACGTCCTCGACGAACATATAGAACTTCTGAGCCTCGAAATCGAACACCTTGA
>CALMCS010001085.1 GCA_937862875.1 uncultured Comamonadaceae bacterium | reverse complement strand
AATCCACCAAAAGCGGACTGCGAGGTCATTGATTGAAAGCCTTTCAGAAGGCTTTGTCTACATCATTTCTTGATTACGACTTTGACTTTGGCATTTGGAAACTCGCCAAACATTTCGGGGGCGTAGAGGGCTTCTACTCGGCTGGCGGGTAGGGAAAACTCGCCGGCATTGTTGAGGCGCACGGTGTACTCCATGCTGATCTTGCCCTTGGGTATGTATTGGTAGTAGCTCCGGAACGACTCAAAGCTCCGCTCCTCAAACGCAGGCCAGGCCCACCCCTCGCGCTTCTCGCCCTGCGTCGCAATCTCCGAATCACGCCCCAAGCCACTTCCCAGAATCGTCGCACCGGCAGGCACGGGATCGGTAATCGCCACCCAGGTCATGTCGGCGCTGGCATTCACCTCCAACTTCACCCGCAGCACATCGCCACGCGAGTAAGTGCCTGCAGGCAGGGACTTGTCGCCCTGCTCCACCGGCGTGATGGTCTTGGTGATGGCATAACCCGCAGCAAACGGCTCCTTCAACCGAACCGCCGCGATCGACTGAATCGTCACCCACGGCTTGCCCGTGCCGACCTGGGTCACGCTGAGGTTGTCCGGTGCGGCGGGCCAAGGCAGGAACATCGAGTTGTTCTTCAAGTTGCCCGGCGAAGTCGGTGCACCGAACCAGGTGGTCTGGTGCGGCGCGCCCGTCGGGTCGCTCGCCTTCACGCGCTCGACCTTGCTCCAGTCCACGTTGGCGGAGTTGCTGCCCAGCGTGGCCTTGGTCTGTCCGGTCACCGGTGTGGCCTCATAGATGGCGCTGAATTTCTCGAGCGCCAAACCGCCCCAGAAGTTGGCCGACGTGGTGTGCCACGCGCCGTTTTGCTGGCGCATGATGAAGCCGTTGGCAAGGCGACCCACGTCGTCCTTCCAAGCCGGGTCACCCATCACGGCGATCAGCAGACGTGCGGCGTTGACGTCGCCGTTCTGCATCAGCCACCACCAGTAGTCATCACGCTCGGTGCTGAACACAACCTTGGTGCCTTGGAACGACAGGCGCGAGCGCAACACTTGCGTGGCCTCGGCCAGCTTCTCGTCGCGCTGCGGCAGGTCCTTCATGCGCTTGAGCACCAGGTACCAATCGATCACCGCATGCGTCGGCCATTGATTTGGCGTGATGCTGATGCTGGTGAGCATGCGCGGCGTGGCCTTGCCGTAACGCGACAGCGCCTCGACCGCGGCCATCTTGCGCACGTCCAGGTCCTTGCGTGGACTCCAGAACTCGCGCTGGATCTTGCCCTCGACAAACGCGATCAGACCGCGTTGCATGGTTTGCAGCGATTCATCGGGAATCGCAAATTCCGGATGCAGGCCAGAGGCTTCATTCGCCGCCGCCAACAGGTACGCCGTGAGGACATCGCTGCCCTTGTTGGCGTCACCGGCACGTGGCGGGAAATAGAGCGCCAGACCATCGCCATCCAGATAGGTCGGCAGCTGCGACATCACCGACTG
>CALMCS010001084.1 GCA_937862875.1 uncultured Comamonadaceae bacterium | reverse complement strand
TTTTTATTGGCGCCAGGGCATTCCGTGGAAGCGCCAGCCGCCCAGTTTATTGCGTTGGCCGTTGGCGTCGACATCGCCTTCGAAGCCTTCCAGGATGTTGTAGGCGGTGATGCCCAGTTCTGTGGCGCGCTTGGCTGCTGCGACCGAGCGTACGCCGCTGCGGCAGAGCATGACGGCCTTGCCGCCTGGGGGGATGGCTGCGCGCAGGGCTTCGTCGAAGCTTGCGTTCATGGCCATGCCTGGCCATTGTTTCCAGGCGACGGCTACCGCGCCGGGGACGAAGCCTACCCATTCGCGTTCGGCGTCGGTGCGTACGTCAATCATGACCGCCTCGCCCGCCTGCACCCATTGCCATGCCAGTTGCGGGCTGACGTTGCCCGCGTAGCCTTCGGCTGGTTGAGGTTGGTCGGAGTGGCCCGCAGGATTGGTTTGCGCTGATGGTGTGTTCATGCCGATCATTCTGGCAGAAGCGAGGCGCGTTGTTGCCTGCTCAGTTCCACGATGGCGTGGCATCGTCCTTGAGGCAGCGGCGCAGCTCCTTGTAATCCGGCACCACCGTGGCGACCGTGTCCCAGAAGCGTGGGGAATGGTCCATGACGCGCAGGTGCGAGAGCTCGTGTGCGACCACGTAGTCGATCACCGAGGGGCGAAAGTGCAGCAGACGCCAGTTCAAACAGATCGATCCATCCGAGCGCGCGCTGCCCCAGCGGGTCTGGGCGCTGGACAATCGCAGTTTCGTCCAGCGCACGTTCAACTGCGGCGCGAAGTGGTCGAGGCGTGCGATGAAGTGCGTGCGGGCCTGGCGCAGCAACCATGCCAATACGGCGTCGCGTACCTTGGCGGGTTCGGCGGCGAGTGGCAGCGCAATGTGCAACTCTCGCGGTTCGCCTGCGATGGTGGCCTCCAGCAAGGTGCCGCCGCGCTCCTTGAAGCGGTGTTCGGCATCGAGCACGATCTTGAGCGGCTCGCCCATGAACGGGAACACTGCCCCGTTCTTCCATTCGATCTGGGCCTCTTGCTTGCGCTGCTGACGCAGTTGCGAGTCGCCCAGTTTGCGGACGATCCAGTCCGATTTTTCCTGCAGTGCGCCGTCGATGGCCGCCAGCGTCACCCATGCGGGTGCGCGCACCGACAGGCCGTCGGCGTCGACAACGAAACCGATGCTGCGGCGGCGCACGCGTTGCAGAAAATAGGCGACACGCGCGTTGCCGAGAAGCACTTCGCGATTCGCGTTGGGATGGGTGAACGATGCGGGCGTCAGGACGCTTGTGAGTGACGCTGCAGGTGGCTGGGCCACTGGCGATACTGCCTTGATGGGGTGGGTGGGCGCGATGGGTGCGCTGTCGGCATCCAGAGGACTCGCCCACAGGTCCGGCGATGCGTCCCCTGCCGTGGGCTTCAAGCGCCGACTGCGCCCCGCCACCGGTTCACGCGGCGGCACGGGCTTGGCGTTGTCGGGCGAGGAAGGCGCAGTGGGGGCGTCGCTTCCGATCCCAAACAACTCCAGCGTCATCTGAATCAGGCCCGGGCGCATGTTTATTTTCCAGTGGGTCCCGTGGACTTTGTGGAATCCGTTGCATAGGCCTCTGGGTCGAGACGTCGCATTTCGGCCTCGATCCAGGTTTCCGCCATTTTCATCAACTCGTCCTGCGTGCGGCCTTCCGAAGAAATCTGTGGGCCGATGGACACGTCCACGATCCCGGGGCGCTTCACAAACGCCTTGCGCGGCCACACCTTGGCGGAGGTCACGGCGATCGGCACGATCGGCACGCCGGCGCTCACCGCGAGGCGCGCACCGCCACTCTTGTATTGCCCGACCTGGCCGCGATCGATGCGCGTGCCTTCGGGAAACATGATCACCCAGGTGCCTTGCGACAACAGCTTGCGGCCCTGCTGCAGCACCTTGGCGAAGGCGCGGCTGCCCTGGCTGCGGTCGATGTGCACCATGTCGAGGCTGCCGATCGACCAACCGAAGAACGGCACCTTCAGCAGTTCCTTCTTGAACACGTAGGCAAGCGGGCGCGGCATGATCGCCGGCATCAGAAAGGTCTCATAGACCGACTGGTGCTTGCACAGCAACACGACGCCTTGCTTGGGATCCGTGGGCAGATTTTCCATGCCGATGACGCGCCGCTCGATGCCCAGCAGCGGACGGGCGCTGTTGACGCCCAGCGCCAACCAGGCACGCGCGATGCGGTAGCGGGCCTGTGAATTACCGCCAAACAGACGCACCAGCAGGATGGCCAGCGTATAGGGCACCACGGTAATCGCCAACCACAAGGCATGAAGAACGGAACGGATGAAAGCCATAGTGTTGAATCAGTTTCTAAAAGTCTGCGTCCCACCGAGCCGAACCAACGGCGCAGAGACCTTCAATGCGTTGCCGCCTTGGCCAATTGCTCTGCAGCGATGAAGTCTGCAAATGCGGCGAGATCCGCGTGCGCCCGGGTTCCGGGGGGCCATGGCAGGGTCAATTCCTGTGCCGCGTCCAGATGCGACGATGCACCCGTGCACACCACATGCAATTGTTTCATCCCGATCGCGGCGGCGGCCTGCAGGTGCGACAGGCAACTGCCGATCGCCACCATCTCGCCGCGCTCTTCGCCGAATCGATCGCGAATCTGCTCCATCAAACCCGGTGCGGGCTTGCGGCAACTGCACATCTCGGAATCGGAGTGCGGGCAGAAAAACACCGCGTCGATGCGCCCGCCCAAGGCCGCCAGCTGCTTGAGCATGCGTGCGTGAATGGCGTTGAGCGCATGCACATCGATCACGCCGCGGCCAAGGCCCGGTTGATTGGTGGCAACCACCACGTGCCAACCGGCACGCGACAGTCGAGCCACCGCTTCCAGGGCTCCGGGCAGCGGTATCCATTCGTCAGGCGCGGTGATGTATTCATCACCCATCGCATTGAGCGTACCGTCGCGGTCGATGATGGCGATTTTCATGGTTTGATTATGGAAGCATTTGGCGAGCGGCGCTCACACACCGCCCCACATTCTCCACGGATCATCGACCGCTGCCGAGACACTCGGCTCAGGCCAGACGCGACAGGTCGGCCACGCGGTTCATCGCCACGTGCAAGGACTTGAGCAGACCCTGGCGATTCAGGCGCAGCGCGTCTTCTTCGGCGTTGACCATCACATCGTCAAAGAACGCATCGACCGGTGCGCGCAGCGCAGCCAGCGTTTGCAGGCTGGCGGTGTAATCGCCCGCATCGAATTGCGCGTCGGCTTGCGGCACGGTCTTCTGCATGGCGGCGTACAGGGCTTGCTCGGCAGGCTCCTTGAGCAGGTCGGCGTTGACCTTGGCATCCACTTCGCCGGCCTTCTTCAGAATGTTGCCGATGCGCTTGTTCGCGGCGGCCAGAGCCGGAGCTTCCGGCAGTTCCGAGAACGCGCGCACGGCCTGCAGCGCCTTGGGCATTTCGCCCCATGGCACGCCAGCGGCGATCACCGCATCGGCTTCCTGTGCGCTGTAACCCTGCTCGCGCAGGTAGCTGGCCAGGCGCTCGTTGATGAACTCGAGCAGCTGCGCATCGCTCTTGGCCGCGTCGGGCAACAACGCGCCGAAACTCTGCGACGCTGCGCCGATGACCTCGGCCAAATTCAGTGGCAGTTCTTTCTCGATCAACATGCGCACCACACCCAGCGCGTGGCGACGCAGCGCGAACGGATCGCGATCGCCCGTGGGCAGATTGCCGATGCCGAACATGCCAACCAGCGTTTCCAGCTTGTCCGCGAGCGCAACCACCACGCCCACGTTTTCGCGTGGCAGTTCATCGCCCGCAAAACGCGGCTTGTAATGGTCTTCGATGGCCTGTGCGACCTGCACGGACAGACCGTCGTTCTCCGCGTAGTAGCCGCCCATGATGCCTTGCAGCTCAGGGAACTCGCCCACCATGTCGGTGACCAGATCGGTCTTGGCCAGCATGGCCGAGGTGTCCACGCATTCCAGCAAATACTCTTCAGCGAGCTCGCCTTCTGGCGAATTCAGCTGCGGATGGCGCTGGGCGAGTGCGTGGAACAGCTGCGTGGCAATCGCCTTGCCGATCGCGCGCACGCGCTGCATGCGCTCGCCTTGCGTGCCCAGCTTGTTGTGATAGACGATCTTCGAGAGCGCATCGACGCGGCTCAGCAGCGTCTTCTTGCGGTCCTGGTCGAAGAAGAACTTCGCATCGGCCAGGCGCGGGCGCACCACGCGCTCGTTGCCGCCGGTCAC
>CALMCS010001083.1 GCA_937862875.1 uncultured Comamonadaceae bacterium | reverse complement strand
GGTCAGGTCATAAGGGGACATCTCGAGCGAGACCTTGTCACCCGCAAGAATGCGAATGTGGTGCTTGCGCATCTTGCCGCCGGTGTAGGCGATCAATTGATGTCCATTGTCTAGGGTTACGCGGAAACGGGAGTCCGGCAAAACTTCCGTGACGCTTCCTTGCATCTCAATAAGTTCTTCTTTGGCCATGTTCAGTCTCAAAAACTCAGGAAAAGTGGCAATTGCCCAGGTTAGTACAGCAACCGGCGTTTGCCACCGCTTTGGCTGGCCTGAGTTTGAGGCGCGGGACAAAGTGGTTAGGAAAATCACCGCTTTCACCGCCCCGACCACGAACAAATCGACCGCACTAGGCGGTTTGGCGTAGGGGGTGAACACTGCGTGGTAAGCCCTCTATTGTAACGCGAGGCGCAAATGCGCGTCATGTCAAGGCGTGAGTGCAGACGCTAAAGTTTTTATGACATCAGTCTGGCTGATGATGCCAACCAATCGATTTTCGCTGTTCACGATCGGGATGTGACGCCGTCCCTTCACGGAGAACAGGGGCACCAGATCCATCACCGGCTGGTCCAGTTGCGCCACTTGCACAGGCGCAGACATGAGCGCGCCCACGTTCTGCGCCTTCTTCGCACCCTTCCACGGAATCAGCGATCGCAGCTTTTGCCCCAGCCCTTCCACCGGCTCGACCGCATACTGCTGCTGCAATAGATCCGTGGTGGTGACAATGCCGACCACCCCCTGCTGGGCGTCGAACACGGGGAGCGCCTTCACTCCGTTGGCGCGCATCAGCTCCCATGCCTCGGTCAGCGTCGCGCTCTCCTTCACCGCATGCACCGGCGTGGACATGATGTCCTCGCAGCGCAGCTCGCCCAGCGTGCGCTGGAACGCGGCCTTTGCGGCATGTTGCAGCAAGCTCTCCAGATCACTGCGACTGATATCGAGCACGCGATTGTGTTGCTTCAGCGCCGCATCCAGATCCGCCTCGGTGAACGGACTGGCGTGGCCTTGCGAGGTCGCCTTGGCCACCGACTCCGCCAGTTTTTCGTGCGGATAGGTCCGGCCCGTGAGTCGGTTGTAGACAATGCCGATCACGACGAGCAAGGTGACGTCAAACAGAATGAACGCCAGATACTGGCCGTTGTGCGTCGCCGGCTCCAACACCGCCAGCAGCGCCAGCGATGCGCCAGGTGGGTGCAGACAACGCAGAAACAACATCAGCGTGACGGCGATACCCACCGCCAACGCCGCAGCACCTATTAGATTAGGCACCCAATGGCCGACGAGCACGCCCACGGCCGCAGAAATCAGGCTGCCGCCAAAAACCGACCAGGGTTGCGCCAATGGACTCGACGGCAACCCAATGACCAGCACCGAGCTGGCGGCCAGCGATGCCACCATCCACAGCCCCGGCCGATGCAGCAGCCCCCAGAAATGCGCGCACAGCGCAACCATCCCCACCGCCAGAACAATGCCCACCAGCATCCGCACCCGCTCTTTGTGGTCGATGGACAGCGGGGCCGGCCAGAAGCGGCGCAACCAGTCGGGCAAGGTGACTCCGCTCAGACCCGCAGGGGGCGGTGGGCTGGGCTTGTCGACAGGGACGTTGGCGGTGGATCTGGCGGTGGTGCCAGACGATTCTGGAGGCGGAAGATTGGTTGCCATGAATGACCAGCAGGCAGCTCCGAAGTCAGGAAAGGCGTCTGCAACTCGAGACCATTCAGAACAAGGTTCTTGCGAAAGATCATCAATGCAGCGATAGCGTTCAACCATAACAGATGCAACACAGACCATTCCAAAGTGTCCAGCTTTGGGAACTGCGTAAACACCCTGTACGGGCGAGCTCACCGCCACCAGTAGAATAGTGTTGCTATAAAAAAGGATGCAACCCACGTGTCAGATCAACTAGCCGTTCTCCCCCAGTACCTGTTGCCCAAGCAGGCGCTGACGACTTTGATGGGGCGACTGGCCTCTTGGCGCGCGGGCGGAATGACCACTGCGGTCATTCGACGTTTCGTTCAGCACTACAACGTCAATATGAGCGAGGCCGCCAACCCGGACATCGCCAGCTACGCCACGTTCAACGATTTCTTCACCCGCGCCCTGCGCGACGGTGCACGCCCGATTGCCACCGGCACCACCACCGTCTCCCCGGTGGACGGAGCGATCAGCCAACTCGGCCCGATCGCCGCAGACCAGATCTTTCAGGCCAAGGGCCACAACTACAGCACCACCGCACTGCTGGGCGGCGACGCGGCGCTGGCCAAGCCGTTCCACAACGGCAGCTTCGCGACCATCTATCTGAGCCCCCGCGACTACCACCGCATCCACATGCCCTGCGACGGTCAGCTGACCCGCATGATTCACGTGCCCGGCGACCTGTTTTCGGTCAACCCCACCACCGCCCGCGGCGTGCCCGGCCTCTTCGCCCGCAACGAGCGTGTGGTCTGCATGTTCGACACCCCGCTCGGGAAAATGGCGCTGGTACTGGTCGGCGCCACCATCGTCGGCAGCATGGCCACCGTCTGGCATGGCCTGGTGAACCCGCCCCGCCCCGGCAAGATCCGCACCTGGGACTACGCAGACAAGCCCGTTCACCTGCGCAAAGGCGAGGAAATGGGCCGTTTCCTGCTCGGCTCCACCGTGGTGCTGCTGTGGGAGCCCGGCGCGGTCAAGTTCCAGAAGGACTGGGTTGCGGCGCGCCCCGTGCGACTGGGCGAGGCGATGTCGCAATAAGGTGGATTTTTCACCTCTCGCTGACCCGTTTCATCCAGACCAACTACTTGACTCTGCTATTCAATTAATAGCCAAAGGACATCAGCCAGCATGATTTACAAGCGATTTTTGTACGCAAACAGAGCACCCTTACAGACACGTTCTGTACGCATCTGCGTATAATTTCCCTCATCATGCTTCGGTGGATTGTTGCGCTGATCAGCGCATGTTTCGTTATGGCTCTGGGAGTTTCCGCATACGGCAAAACGCCATATGCCGTACTCCAGAGTCCGATCGTCCAAAGCATTTCAGCCAGCCACATCTCTACGCTCACGAAGTCAGAGATTCGCGAACTCCAGGCAAGCGAGGCCCCCTCCTTGCCGCTGCAGTCAGAGGCAGACACCTCCACTGCCAACCCTCTCCTTCAACCGGTTTGGGATGATCTCGTCGTAGATCTACCCGACCTGTACGACCTCCCGCGCCTCCTGTGCGCGGGCGATGCGTTCCGGTTACGCATGTGGGATGAGCTCGCCGTAGCGCCTCACTCCCCCTCGCTCAAGCGAAAACCCAAACCACCCCGAGATTCGCACGCACTGGCCTGAGGTGCCCCCTCGCGAGTGCGTGAATGTTGATTGGTGCTGAAGAGCGGTCCCGTTGTCGGGCATCTTTCCTCAGCCCCAAAACACACATACACACGCGTCGTCCAAGCCCAGTCAAGTCACTCTGCGGTCCTTCCGCACACCTGACATGCTCTGCGCTCGGCACCCCACCAGGACAGTGCGACCAGTCCCCTCTCTGAAGGGCGTTTCTGGAGCACACAGCGCATCCTGACAACGCCTCCGAATCCCGGTCCAGCATCAAAAGCGTTGGACCAAGCATCCAAAGGAGCCCTCCATGCGCCTCACCACCCGCGGAAAAATGGCCGTTACCGCCATCACCGACCTCGCTTCACGCTCCCACGGCCACCCAGTGGCCCTGCCCAGCATCAGCGCCCGTCAAGGCATTTCGCTGTCTTACCTCGAAGACATTTTCAGTGCCCTGCGCCGCGCCGGTCTGGTTCGCAGCATCCGTGGACCCGGCGGCGGCTACACCCTGGCCCGCCCCGCCAGCGAAGTATCGGTCGCCGACATCGTCAAGGCCTCGGACCGCATGTTTGCAGAGGAAATTGAAGAATCCGGAAAGCTGGGCGAAGAGTCCCCTTCCGGCCGCATGACCGCAGAGCTCTGGACCAACTTTCACTCGCGCGTGCTGGACTACCTCCAGTCCGTCACCGTCGCAGACCTGATCGCCCGCCAAGGCCATCAGGAAAACCCAGCCGCGCGCGAACGCCCGGTCGGCCTCAGCTCCGCCATGCAACGCCTGAAGGCCCGCCCAGCCGCAAAGACCCAGTTCCCAGCACAGCACGTGCCGAACTCGGTATTCGCACTGGCAGCCGTCGGCGCTCGCTCCTGAGTCCATCAGGTATTGATGACCCCGAAGACCGGCGTTTCGTGATGAACCCTTCACCGAGACGCCCGGCCTGACCGCCAAAGCACCGGCGAAGCACAGGCGGGCCACGCTCACCCGCCTGTCGCAAATCCCTTTCGCGATCCACCCCAAACTCGCGAACACCCGCCGCAAAAGATAAACTGCCGGACATGTCCGAGATTTACATGAACGTGGTCAATGCCCTGCGCGCGCATTGGAAAGATCACAACGAAGCGTACCCACAGAAAATCGTCCTGACCCAGGCGCAGTCCGACCAATTGATGGAACTGCAGCGCGTAGGCATGGTCCCGTTCCCCGACGCCCGCACGACCCTGCGTGCAGATCGGTTCATGAGCACGCCGATCGAGGTGGATGCGTCTACCACCGGGGTGATGGTGGCTGTGGATGGGACGGTGACGGAGTTGGCGTCGTTCGCTGCGGCTTGAAATTGCCTTTGGCTGTGCGCTGACGTGAAAAAGCCCGCAAGTGCGGGCTTTGGTCATTCAGCAGTCGAGCTGAATCTGACTGATGGCGTTTGCGCAGCGTCGGCACGATGGAGTGCCTCCACTCAAGCGCGTTGAATGTCTTTGATGAGCTTCGCCTTGATCAGAGCAAACTCTTCGTGGCTCAGCGTGCCATCTCTGTGCAGATTGCCAATCAACTGCAAGCGATTCAGGGCTGCGTCAAGCGTGGTGCTGTCACCGCTGTCCTCCACCTCAGTTACACCAGGCGGCTGCGATTTCGCGGCAGTCAGCGTCACCACGGGCGGAGGTGTGGGATGGACGTCAGCTTGCCGTTCAACTGGCGACTTCGCGCTGCGGC
>CALMCS010001082.1 GCA_937862875.1 uncultured Comamonadaceae bacterium | reverse complement strand
TGCAATCAATGGCACTGAGTTGCGCGAACTGGCCGGAATCTGCAGCAGATCGCTGGGCCACCGTTACAGCATGTGCTCAAAACTTTCGACGCCTATCTTTGCCACCCTCGCTAGCTGCGATCAGCGCCATTGAGGTTCCAGCTCCAGCTCTTTCGTTGTACTCACTCGCAAGGTTGGCCGGTCAGTCGCTGGATCGCCAGCTGTCGTCAACACACACGCCAAGAAATACGCAGCAAAGACAATCTGCTCGCGACGAAAGCCTGGACTTTCTTTCCAAAGCGCTAAATAAGTATTCGAACCAACAGCAAAAGTTGGGCGAACGAAGAAAACGTGCCATTGATTGCAGGCGTGAAATCACGGAAGCAACAGTTCGGTGGACTCCATTCGCGCGCTTTCTGCGCGACTGGCTCACCGATGAGCTGATCCGCACGCGGGACCAAGCACAAGGTTGCTACCAACTGTCGTCTCTGGCAACGTATTTTTCAACGATCACCATTGCCCGAAGCAAGGTCCCCGCCCACGGTGACCCGGACGAGTGGACGGAAGACGAATGGATAGCCTTCCTGGATTGGACCGAGCAATTCTCAGGATCTTCGCAAAGTGAGGATAGGACCGCTTTAGGCGAGCGAGTGCGCCATGCGGTTATGGCACTGGTACGCAGCTTGCGCCGCCGGCAAATGTTTGTTCCAACGGGCGTTTACGAGCGACTGCGCGAGCAGATCCCCCCGACCGCCGGAAGCTCCAGTTCGGCAGTCCTGGTCACGCATGGAGACATGACGCATGCCGCGCAAATCGCACAGGCATGGCTGTCCGAATCACCTGTGGATGCTCTCTTGCTTCAAATGAGGGCCGTCATCAGCCATGAATTTCCATCCCGCGCAGGGGATCTTTCCAGTCTTGCATGGGACTGTCTTACTGAAAACAACGGTTTGGTCATTCGTCGTCAGGGCTACAACGTCCACAAAACAAACAACGCAATCCGTGTTCACCGGTTGTCAACAGACTGCGCCCGGGCCGTTCGCGTTTTGCGCGAACAACTATCGCAATACACGTCCGCACGTGATCTGTTGCTGCGTCTCGACGGGTCCAATGCAGCGGGCCTGCGTGACTCACAACTCGCGGAGCTCTGGTCAATTGCACTCAAGGAAGCTACCGGTGACCGGAAAGCACGGCCCCACAGTGCCCGAGCTGCAGCGCTCCAAGAGATCGCATGGCCCGACTGGCAAGCCCAGGCGGCGAAATGGATGTCGACTACCACCGGCTCTCAACACATCGGACGATGGATCGACCACCTTCAGACCAACTGGACCCGCGTGGCCCAAGCAGCTGTAACAGCTGGCCACGGTGACTTGCGGTCTGCGTTGGGCAACTATCTGGCAGCCTGGCCCTTGGTCTATGGCATGACCGTCGAAGCACTGCTGCGGCCTTTGCACATTGGCGCTGGATTTTTACGCCAGCTGGACATTGACCCGGCTGCTCTGAGAAAGGCACGTTCTCGTCACACCATTGGAAATACTTCGCGGGAAGATCAAGACTTTGATCCATGGGCGTGGCTGCAAGCTCACTTGATCCGAAATACTGCGTGCAATACCTCTCATCTCCGCGAGGTAAGGGAGGATCCGCCCCGAGGGAATTTCGAACCCAAGGCCGTGCAAATGCCAATTGCTGAACGCGATGAGTCGCTTGCTGATTCAGCTCTGTATCTGACCGTCCGCACACTCAGCCTTTCTCAACCGGCAGCGATTGAAGCGACCAGAACTCCGCTGTCGACAGCCATCGAATTAGAGCCACTGGTTCCAGATAGCGACACCGCGACCGAGCTCACGCGACGGGCTCGGACTTCGGTCCAAGGTCGAGGCCAAGAAGGAAATATTCAGTTAGCACTTTCAGCTAAAGGTCGCGAAATCATTCAATGGCTCGTCGGCTTGGATCCATCAGATTTCGCTTTTTTCCATCTCTGTGCAATGCGAGCAGATGCGTCGGCCGCAGCGTTTGCTGAATATCAACACTGGCTACCCATCACCGAAACCATTCCCCGTGGTCTCTCACTCACTGTGCGACTGGGCTCAGCCTATGCAAGTCCAGGCGATGTGCTTTTTTTCGCTGGCCTACAAGAGAAGCTGCGACTGGTTATTGACCCTGGAATTGGCTGCAAGCCGCGCATATCGCTTTGCCCGGTAGATCGAGAAAACCGTGTCCACACAGCCCGGCTGACGTCGGTGCTCAAGGCAGGTTTGTTTTCTATTCACCAATTGCATCAAAGTAAGACGTGATCCAAACCGAAATCTGCCCCAAGCATGGCGAACTCTGCCTGACTTTCTCGAGTCAAATTTTTTCGCAAAACGACATAGCCGTTCCAATGCAAAACATCATCATGACTGAATCACTTTCCACCGACGCAGAACTGGTTCGCATTGTTCCAGTGGGGCATGCCATTCATCTCCTTAAGGAAGCGGAGAGTCGCCTGAAAAGCCTTCATGTTCAGCCACGCGACGTTACGATTGTGGGGGTGCGTACAGAGCAGTTGGAAGCGATCGACGTAGTGGTCGCGCGCAAGTCGTCACGACAGGCGCGCCTCGATACGGATGGACTGGGGGAGGAAACTGAAATTGAGCGCGATGCGGCCAAAGTCCTGGCCCGGCGCTTGTCGCCGATGCTCGCGCAGTTAAACAACAAAAGCCTGTCGACCGAGCAACTGTGCAAGGCTCTCTCAGAAGAGAGCGATCCATCTCGCGCTCGCGCCGCCTTTGTGGCATTGGCCGGAAGCACCGAACCTATCAGCGATGGGACTGAGATCATTTACCAAGGCAGCAATTCCCTGCCCAAAAAATCGATCCAATTGGCAGGTGCCAAAGTTCATCGCATCATCGCGAATGTGTGCAGTTTTGAATGGGCGGCTCGCAGAGCCGATGTAAGGCTAACCGCCCTTCCTGAGTCCTCCCCGATCTTCACAGCGAAAGACTTAGGGGTGCGCATGATCAACGTCTCCATGCATGATGATTTGAGCTGCTGGCTTTCGACGCAGGCCATGGCTTTTGGAGAGCCGATTGCAATGAACTTGGTCATCAACGCCACCCTCGATGCTCGAGGCATCATCTACAACGCGAAGCTTGTAGATTTTCCTGATGCCGAAAAGACGAGCGAAAAATTTCGCTCGATGTTTGCAGAGCGTATGTCCAGCCTTTTTGACTAACGCGTTCGAGAGCGCAAATAACGTAAGCGAGTGGCAAAACCATCTTGAATGACCTGGTCGGTCTGAGCAAGATCGCGTGCACGCAACATGAACGTGGACACGATGCTCAAAGACTCTCAGACCCCGCGATATGCGCAGCGCCGCACACACCGCACCTACACCCCGCAGTTCAAGGCCGAGCTGGTGGCCATGTGCCAGAAGCCCGGCGCATCGATTGCGGCGGTGGCTCTGCAACATGGCATGAATGCCAACTTGCTGCACCGCTGGCGCAAGGAGTGGGCGCAGGGCCTGCACCGCCTCGAAGGTGGCATCACCACCGCAGTCGCAACACCTCAGACCCCGGCCTTCGTCCCCATCGAGCTGACCGCAGCGTCAGTAACTGCCAGCGAGCAGTCGTCCATTGCCGCCTCAACGCCAGCGACCGACATCCGTATCGAATGTCAACGTCCCGGCATGTCCGTGACCGTCCACTGGCCCTTGTCTGGCGCAGCCCAGTGCGCCCAGATGCTTAGCGCGTTGCTGCGGTGATCCGTAAATGATCAGGATAGATGCGGCCTGGCTGGCCACCGCCCCGCTGGACATGCGCGCGGGCACCGACACCGCCCTGGCGCGGGTGATCGCCACCTTCGGCGCGGCCCACCCGCACCACGCCTACGTCTTTGCCAACCAGCGCGCCAATCGTCTGAAGGTGCTGGTGCACGACGGCGTGGGTCTGTGGCTGGCCGCGCGCCGGTTGCACCAGGGCAAGTTCGTCTGGGCGCCGCCGGGCAGCCTGAATGTGGCGTTGGAACACGCCCAACTGGACGCCTTAGTGCTGGGCTTGCCTTGGCAGCGCATGGGCTCAAACGGCGCCATCACAGTGATCTGAATCTTCGGCTCGACGATGAATTCATGGCAATTGGGAGATGTGCCAATGGCCTTGGCTGTTGGTGGTTGGCACACTGCAGGTCATGGTGATCGACGAGCAAGCCCTGAGCGAACTGGACGCAGAGCAA
>CALMCS010001081.1 GCA_937862875.1 uncultured Comamonadaceae bacterium | reverse complement strand
GTCCATGTCCATGGACGTGGCCGAGCAGCAGGTGCAGGCCGCCATCAACGCCGGCTCGAACCTGCTGCCCAGCGACCTTCCGATGCCGCCGCTCTACAGCAAGGTCAACCCTGCGGACGCGCCGATTCTGACGCTGGCGATCACGTCGCCCTCGCTGCCCGTGATCCGCGTGAACGACCTGGTGGAAAACCGCCTGGCCCCCAAACTCTCGCAGGTGAAGGGCGTGGGGCTGGTGGCGATTGCCGGTGGCCGTCGTCCCGCCGTGCGCATTCAGGCCAATCCCACCGCGTTGGCCAGCTACGGCATGACGCTGGATGATGTGCGCACCGCCATCTCTGCGGCCAACGTCAAGGGCGCGAAGGGCGGCTTTGACGGTCCGTCGCGCGCCTCGACCATCGATGCCAATGACCAGCTGCAATCGGCGGCCGAATACCGCAATCTGATCATCGCGTTCAAGAACGGCAATCCCATCCGCCTGTCGGATGTGGCGACGACCGTGGACGATGCCGAGAACACCCGGCTGGCCGCATGGGCCGCGAATCCGGAGCAGGGCGCTCAGGCCGGCGTGATTCTCAACATTCGCCGCCAACCCGGCGCGAACGTGATTCAAACGGTGGATGCCATCAAGGCACTGCTGCCGCAGTTGAAGGAGACCTTGCCCGCATCGCTCGACGTGCAGATCCTCACCGATCGCACGGTGACCATTCGCGCCTCGGTGGACGACATGCAGATCGAACTGCTGCTCGCCATCGGGCTGGTGGTGGCGGTGATTTTCGTGTTCCTGCGCAGCCTGACTGCGACGTTGATCCCGAGTTTTGCCGTGCCGCTGTCGCTCATCGGCACGTTCGGTGTGATGTACCTGGCGGGCTTTTCCATCAACAACCTCACGTTGATGGCGCTGACGATTTCGACCGGCTTCGTGGTCGACGATGCGATCGTGATGATCGAGAACATCGCGCGCTATGTGGAGAAGGGCGAGCCGCCGATGCAGGCCGCACTCAAGGGCGCGAAGCAGATCGGCTTCACCATCATTTCGCTGACGATCTCGCTGGTCGCGGTGCTGATTCCGCTGCTGTTCATGGGCGATGTGGTGGGGCGTCTGTTCCACGAATTCGCGATCACGATGGTGGTGTCGATCCTGATTTCCGCGGTGGTGTCGCTCACGCTCACGCCGATGCTGTGCGCGCGTCTGCTCAAGCACACGCCCGAAGAAAGCCATGGCCGCCTCTACCGCGCGACGGGTCGTTTCTTCGACGGCATGATCGCCCAATACGGCCGCATGCTCAGCTGGGTGCTCGACCATCGGGGCCTCACCTGGATCGTGTTCATGGCGACGCTGGTCATCACCGTGCTGCTGTACTTTGCCGTTCCCAAGGGCTTCTTCCCCGAGCAGGACACGGGCACGATTCAGGCGACGACCGAGGCCGATCAATCGATCTCGTTCTCCGCCATGGCCGAGCGCCAACAGGCGCTGGTGGCCAAGTTGCTGCAGGATCCTGCGGTGAAGTCCATCTCGTCGTTCATCGGCGTGGACGGCACCAACACCACGCTCAACAACGGCCGCTTGCTGATTGACCTGAAGCCGCACGGCCAGCGCGAAGGCGTGGCGGACGTGGTGCTTCGTTTGACGGGCGACTCCAATCAGGTTCCCGGCATCCGTCTGTATGCGCAGCCGGTTCAGGACCTGACGATCGAAGACCGCCAGGCGCGCACGCAGTACCAACTGCTGCTGTCCTCTCCGGACATCGATCTGCTGTCCCGCAGCACCAATGCGCTGGTCGACCGCATGCATGACCTGCATGAGTTGCTCGACGTGAGCAGCGATCTGCAAAGCCAGGGTCGCCAGGCCTTTGTGCAGATCGATCGCGCGCAGGCCAGTCGCCTGGGGGTGAGCGTGGCGGCGATCGATACTGCGCTGTACAACGCGTTTGGTCAGCGGTTGATCTCCACGATCTTCACGCAGTCCAATCAGTACCGCGTGGTGCTCGAGGTCGCGCCGCAATTCAAGCTGGGGCCAGAGGCGCTGCAGTCGATCTATGTGTCCTCCACCACCGGCGCTCCCGTGCCGCTGACCTCGGTGGCCACCATCGAAGAGCGCAACATGGCGCTGTCGGTGAACCACGTGGGCCAGCTGCCCGCGGCCACGATCTCCTTCAACACGGCACCGGGCGTGTCGCTCGGACATGCGGTGAAGGCGGTGCAGGATGTGATGAAGACCATGCGCGACGGAGGCCAGTTGCCGCTGTCGGTGGACGCCAGCTTCCAGGGCGCGGCGCTCGCTTTCCAGGCCTCGCTGTCCAACACCCTGCTGCTGGTGCTGGCCGCGATCATCACCATGTACATCGTGCTGGGCGTGCTGTATGAAAGCACGATCCATCCGATCACGATTCTCTCGACGCTGCCATCTGCGGCGGTGGGGGCGCTGCTCGCCTTGCTGATGTTCGGGCTCGATCTCGACATCATCGCGATCATCGGTATCGTGCTGCTGATCGGTATCGTGAAGAAGAACGCCATCATGATGATCGACTTCGCGCTGGATGCACAGCGCGAGGAAGGGCTCAACGCGCACGACGCCATTTACCAGGCCTGTCTGCTGCGCTTCCGCCCGATTCTCATGACCACCCTGGCCGCGTTGCTGGGCGCTTTGCCGCTGATGCTCGGGACGGGTGTGGGCAGCGAGTTGCGCCATCCGCTCGGCGTGACGCTGGTCGGTGGCTTGATCGTGAGCCAGTTGCTGACCCTGTTCACCACGCCGGTGATCTATCTCACCTTTGAAGGCTGGGTCGAGCGCTGGCGCGTCAAGCGTGGCCTGCCTCCGGTGAAGCTCAGCCATCCCGAGCAGGCCGAGGAAGAACGCAGATTGGGAGAGGCTCCATGAAGAGCTGGTCCAGCCTGTCCGCTCCCTTCATCTTTCGGCCCATCGCCACGATGCTGCTGACGTTCGGCCTGGCGTTGGCCGGCGGTCTGTCGTACTTTCTGCTGCCGGTGGCACCGCTGCCGCAGGTGGACTATCCGACGATTTCGGTCAGCGCCAGCCTGCCCGGTGCCGCACCGGACACCATGGCGGCCACCGTTGCCACGCCGCTGGAGCGAGCGCTGGGCGCGATCGCGGGCGTGAACGAGATGACCTCGAATTCGAGTCTCGGCAGCACGCGCATCACCCTGCAGTTCGACCTGACCCGCTCGGTCGACAGCGCCGCACGCGATGTGCAGGCGGCGATCAACGCCGCGCGCACCTTGCTGCCATCGGGCATGCCTAGCAATCCGACCTACCGCAAGGTCAACCCGGCCGACGCGCCGATCATGATTCTGGCGCTTACCTCCGAGTCGCTCACCCGTGGTCAGATGTACGACGCGGCATCGACCGTGCTCGCGCAGAAGCTCTCGCAGGTCGAGGGCGTGGGGCAGGCGTCGATCAGCGGTGGTGCCTTGCCTGCCGTGCGCGTGGAGCTCGACCCGGTGCGGCTGGCGGCCAATGGGGTGTCGCTCGACCAGGTGCGCACCGCCATCACCAATACCAATGCCAACCGGCCACTGGGTGCTGTAGAGCGCGAAGACCATTACTGGCAGGTGGCGACCAACGACCAGGCGCGTGTGGCCGCGGATTACGCGCCGCTGGTGCTGACCTGGTCCAACGGCAACGCGATTCGCCTGCAGGATGTGGCGGACGTGACGGACTCCGTTCAGGACGTGCGCAACTACGGCGTCATGAATGGCAAGTCGGCGATTCTGCTGCAGGTGTTCAAGCAACCGGACTCCAATATTCTCGAAGCCGTGAGCCGCGTGCGCGCGCTGCTGCCGCAGCTCAAGGCCTCGATTCCCGCCGCCATCGACATCACCGTGGTGTCCGACCGCACGCCGACGCTGCGTGCCTCGGTCGAGGAGGTCGAGCGCTCGCTGGTGATCTCGATTGCGCTGGTGATTCTGGTGGTGTTCCTGTTCCTGCGCAACGGGCGCGCCACCTTGATTCCTGCGGTTGCGGTGCCGGTCTCG
>CALMCS010001080.1 GCA_937862875.1 uncultured Comamonadaceae bacterium | reverse complement strand
CCAATGCGTCCCAACCACAAGTTCCGAGCCAACAAAAAGAATACTGTGAAGTCGACTTCCGCCCTCAGCACACTCCCCCTTTTGATTGGGCTGACCGCTGCCGGGCTGATTTCCGCCCCCGCCCCTGAAGCCAAGGCCCAGACCAGCAAGGCCCGCAACGCCGCAGCCAAGGAGAAGGCGACGGCCCGCCAGGAACGCGAGGCAGACCGCGCAGCGCAGACTACTGACAACACGAGCGGGGCAAGCCCTGCTGCCCCCAACGCGGCGTTGCCTGCGCGGCAGTGGAAGGTCAGCCTCAAGGAGCTGGGCGTGGGGCGCCCCATCGCCTTGCGCGGCGTGGAGAGCGAAGCCAGCGTGGGGGTGGGTGTACGGCGCGACGAAATCGTCGAAGCTGCCAAGCTGCGCCTGACCTTCACGCTGTCACCCGCGCTGATTCCTTCGCTGTCGCATCTCAAGCTGATGCTCAACGACGAAACCTTGCAGACAGTGGTGCTCGACAAGGAGCGTCTGGGCACACCACAAACGGTCGAGCTGAACATCGACCCGCGCTATTTCACGGACTACAACCGGTTCCGCTTCCAGTTCATCGGCCATTACACGATGGAATGTGAAACGCCCACCCATTCCAGCCTGTGGGCCACCATCAGCAACGACAGCCAGCTGGAGCTTTCGCTGCGGCAGATCCCTCTGCGCAACGACCTCGCGCTGCTGCCGGCACCGTTCTTCGACCCCCGGGACAACCGCCCCGTCAAGCTGCCGTTTGTGTTCGGCAACCAACCCAGCACGGGCACGCTCAAAGCGTCTGGCTCCATCGCCAGCTGGATCGGCATGCTCGCAGGCTACCGAGGCAACCAATTCCCGGTGCTGGAAAGCCAGCTCCCCCGCTCGCACGCCGTGGTGCTGGCCACCAACAGCCAACGTCCCGCCTTCCTGCAGGACATGGCACCCGTGTCCGAGCCCACGATCTCGGTGGTCAACCATCCCGAAGTACCAGGTGCCAAATTGCTGCTGGTGCTGGGCAAGGACGACGCCCAGCTGCAGATGGCGGCCGACGCCCTGGCCCTGGGGAAAGCGGTTTTGTCCGGGCAGACGATTGCTGTCAAATCGCTGGACTATCCCGCACTGACCAAGCCCTATGACGCCCCCCGCTGGATCACCACCCAGCGGCCCGTGAAGCTGGCCGAGCTGGTGGGCAGTCCTTCGGATCTTCAACTGCGCGGCACGGTGCTCAATGACACGGTGAACATCTACACCCGCATGGCCCCAGACCTGTTCACCTGGAACGCCAAGGGCGTGCCGCTGGACCTCGCCTACCGCTACACCCCCAGCAGCGTCTCGGACCATGGCAGCCTGAACATCTCCATCAACAACCAGTTCATCCAGTCGTATCCGCTGCAGTCGCGAGACGACCGCACCAGCGGCAAGAACACGGTGATGCTGCCTCTATTCGATGACGGGACTGCCCAGACCCGTTCGGACCTCAAGATTCCGGCTTTCATGATCGGTGGCGACAACCAGTTGCAGTTCGCGTTCCAGATCCCGCCCAACGACCTGGGCCGCTGCAAATCAGCGCCACCCACCGAACTGTTTGCGACCATCGATCCACAGTCCACCATCGACCTCACAGGTTTTCGCCACTACTTGGCCATGCCCAATCTGGCGGCCTATGCCAACAGTGGCTTCCCATTCACCCGGGTGCCGGACCTGGCCCAGACCTCCATCATCCTGCCCAACCAGCCCAGCACCGCAGACATCGAGGTCTTCCTGACCTCCGTGGGCCGCATGAGCGCTTCCACCGGCTATCCAGGCACCCGATTTCGGCTGCTGCGCGCCGCAGATGCCAGCAAGGCGGGCGACACAGACATCCTGATCGTGTCGCAGGCTGACGCCGATGGTTTGCTGGAGCAGTGGAAGGGCCACCTGCCAGCCCTTCTGGCCGCCGGCGCGCGGTCCGTCCAGCCCCTGGAGCGCGCCCTGGGATCATTCATTGAACTGTTCAACCTGGAGTCCGAACACCGCCTCTCCGCGTCCGGCGGGCAAGCCGTATTGCAAGGCACAGGTCCGCTGGCTGCCGTCACCGGCTTTGAATCGCCTTTGCACAGCGGGCGCAGTGTGGTGGCCCTCACCGCCACCGACAAGGAAGCCATGGGGCTGCTGAGCCAGAGCCTGAACGACGCGGGCAAGATCAAGAGCCTGCGCGGCGATCTGGGCCTGATGCGCGGCGACGCCATCGAAAGCTTCCGCATCAAGCCGGTGTATTACGTGGGCGACCTGCCGTGGTGGCAGCGCCTGTGGTTCCACCTGCACAGCCACCCCGTGCTGCTGTCGCTGGCGGGCATCGCCACCGGCCTTCTGCTGACCTTCATTGTTTATGGCGCGTTGCGCACCATGGCGCGCCGCCGACTGGCATCCCAGCATGACTGATTCCCTCCGTAGGCGCACGGCCCTGCAGGCTGGCGGCGGTGCCGCGCTGCTGTCCTGGCTGCCAAGTCTCCGCGCGCAATCCCAATCCGCAGCAGAACGCCCCGGATGGCCCGCCTGGGAGGCCTTCAAGGCCCAGTTCATCAACGAAGGTGGCCGCGTCATCTCGGACGATGCGGGGGGAGGACAGACCTACTCCGAAGGACAGGCTTATGCCTTGTTTTTTGCTCTGGTGGCCAATGACCGTGCCGCCTTCGACAACCTGCTGCGCTGGACGGAAAACAACCTGTGCGACGGCGATATGACCGC
>CALMCS010001079.1 GCA_937862875.1 uncultured Comamonadaceae bacterium | reverse complement strand
GAGAACGGCCGCGAGATAGGCGGCCGCATTGCAGGCCATCTCGCTGTGACGGCCCAGAGCCCTTTCCGAATGCGCAAGCGCATCGCGCAAAACCGGTTCCGCATTGCGAACATCGCCGGCATACAGCCACGACAGACCGCGCAGCGACTGCGTCATCAGATATCCAAAGGCCGAATGAAGCAGTGGAGTGCCATCTTCACGCAGCGGGGGCGAACCTTGCAGAACCTCACGGGCTTTCTCGTACTGCGCACTGTGCCCGTACATCCATCCCAGTAGATTGCGCTTGCCGCCCACCAGCACCGCGTCGTCGCCCTGCCGAATGGACATCAGCTCCGGCAGCAGCGCCTGCGCCGTGCTCAGATCATCCTCCTGCAGGGCCAGCGAAAAGGCCAACAGCACGCAGTGCGCTCGCCCCTCATGATCGCGTTCATCCAGCTGCACGCGCAGTGCATTCAACGTCTCGTGGCACGCCGCGAGCTTGTAGTAGCACAGCTGGGTCCAGCCCAACCACAGCAGCAGCGGCAGCCTTGCGTTGACGATGGCGCGGGGCAGCTCGGACACCGCGCGCACCAACTGCTGCAATTCACCATTCAGAAACAGCTCTCGGGCCCAACGCTCCACCCAGTCCGCTGCACGCTCCATGTCGCCGGCTTCGACCGCGTGATGAACGGCATCGCGCAAATGGCCTCTGGCACCCAACCACTGCGCGAGCGCGGCATGACTGCGCTGACGCTCCTCCTGCGGCAGCGATTTGAAGCGCGTGAGCAAAAGCTCACGAAACAAGGGATGGAAGCGATACCAGCCCTGACTCGCCGCATCCTGCAGAGGCAGTACAAACAGATTCTCGCGCTGCATCCGTTCCAGCAATGCGGGGCCCACGGACTCGCCCGCGATGGTGGTGGCAAGCGCCTGATTGAAGCTGCGTGCAGCAGCCAGCCGCGTCATCGCATCAATTTCATCCTTGTCCACCCGGCACAGCACCTCGCGATTGAAGTACGCGGTGAAGTCCTGCGCATTCTGTACGGGCGATGTGGGCGCGCGAGGCTGCAGCGCCAACAGCTGCAGGCCCGCGGCCCAACCGTCGGTCACCTCGAGCAGTTGACGGGCCACGGCCGGGCTGGAGGTGCGCTGCTGACGCGCCTGCAAGAAAAGCTGAACCTCCTCCAGCGTGAAGCGCAACTCGCCGGGACCGATCTCCTCCAGCAACCCCTGATCGCGCAAGCGCGCAAACGACAGCTGCGGCATGCTGCGCGAAACGATCACGAGCCGCAGCGCAGGCGGTGCAAAATCCAGAAGCGCCTGAAGCGCTCCGCTGGCGCGCAGGTCCACCATGTTCTGCCAGTCGTCGATCACCACCAGCAAGGGCCGAGTGCGCGCCAGAAAAGCCCGCAGCAAAGCAATGACGATGGCATCGGCACGCGCCTCGCCACCCCGGTTGGACAGCAAGCGGGCCTCCCGCGCGATGTCGGGGTCGATGAGATCCAGCGAATCGAATAGCGCCGTCATCAGCGCCTGTCCATCGTCGCCGGGTTGCAGCGTTACCCAGGCATCGTCAAGACCAAAGGTCAGCGCCTGAGCGCGCCACTGCAGGGCCAACGACGTCTTGCCGCTGCCCGCGGGCCCGTGGATCAACACGCAGGTTTTGTTGCGCGCCTCGGACAGGCGCGTCAGAAGGTGCTTGCGCTCAATGCGCCTCGGCTCCAGTCGGGGAGGTGTGTGGTTTGTCTCGGTCACTGTCTTTATAGTGGGACTGCATGTCTATCCCCGTATGGTGCCACGGCTTCTACAACCGTTCTATCACCGTCACATTGGCCATGCCGCCGCCTTCACACATGGTCTGCAACCCGTAGCGCCCACCACGGCGGTGAAGCGCGTGAATCAACGTCGCCATGAGCTTGGCCCCCGTACCACCCAACGGATGGCCCAGCGCAATCGCACCTCCATTCACATTCATGCGATCGGGATCGGCATGCAGCGCCTGTTGCCACGCCAGTGGGATGGAGGCAAACGCCTCGTTCACTTCATACAGGTCGATGTCGTCCAGCTTCATGCCGGCCTTCTTCAAAGCCAGTTCAGTGGCTGGAACGGGAGCCTCCAGCATGATGACTGGGTCATGGCCCAGAACGGTCATGTGATGAATGCGCGCCAGGGGCTTCACATTCAGGCGACGCAGCCCGCGCTCGTTGACGATCAGCACACCACTCGCACCATCGCACATCTGGCTGGCGTTGGCCGCCGTGATCAGGCCGCCCTCCTGGAGCAATTTGACGTTCTGAATGCCTTCAAGCGTCGCCTCGAAGCGAATGCCTTCATCGACGGTATGCATATCCTCGGTAAGCGCACCGCTCGCGTCGCGTACCGCCACCGGCAGTATTTCCCGCTCGAACCACCCCGCCTTGCTGGCCGCTGCCGCGCGTTGATGGCTCTGCAAGGCAAAACGGTCCAGCGCTTCCTTGTCCAAGCCGTACTTGCGCGCCACCATTTCTGCGCCTACGAACTGGCTGAACATGGCTTCGCCGAATCGACTCGCAATGGCCGGGCTATGGTAGTTGCCAAGTCCCGCCTTCTGCGCGAGCGCACCGGGACTGCCCATGGGCACGCGGGTCATGGACTCGACACCGGCGGCGATCACCATATCCATGGTCCCCGACATGACCGCCTGCGCAGCAAAATGAATCGCCTGCTGAGACGATCCGCACTGCCGATCGATGCTCGTGCCCGGCACAGACTCGGGCAGCTTCGACGCCAGCACCGCATTGCGCGCCACGTTGCTCGATTGCTCGCCCACCTGGCTGACACATCCCATGAACACATCGTCGATGGAGCCAGGATCGGCGTCGACCCCGTCCACCAGTGAATTGATGACCTGAGCGGCCAGATCGACCGGATGCCATCCAGCCAATCGGCCACCACGACGACCACCGGCGGTGCGCTGGGCCGCCACTATGAAAGCTTCGAACATAAGACTCCCTTGTCTCCTGATTGTGGGACGATAACAAGGGACAGTCTATGGAGCATTCGAAAATGTCCGACCACCCGTAACGGGTGGTGTATGAAAACTAAAAAGCGATGACGGCTCATCAAGCCGGTACCACGTGTCGCCCGACGGGGAGGCATCCGAAACAAGCTCTTCACTTCGCTTCACTTCACTTCACAGTAGCCGCAAACAGCGCCTACGCCGAAAGTAGCACCGTCGTCAGCTACCACTTGGGATCTTGCTCCCCAATGGTCGTCCATCCTTACCGCGTTCATCCGTGTCCTTGAGCCCTCGCTTGATGTCACTGAAGGCCTGCTTCATTTCTG
>CALMCS010001078.1 GCA_937862875.1 uncultured Comamonadaceae bacterium | reverse complement strand
TTTGAATTTATCAAAACTGCCTACCTGTGTCACGCTCTGCCGCGCAGACTCCTAGCCTAGGACCCTATCTCGTCATTCGGGGGCCCAGTTAATGGGCTCTGCTCACTGCGGTGATCGCGTTTGGATACCAGAGGCGGAATCCCGAGAATCTGCGACGAGTCCAAAAACGCTTGGGGCCCGGCCCGGCCCGGCCCACAAAATCACGCCCAGACGAGCAACAGCGGCATCAGCACCGCCGTGAGAATCGCGTTCAGCCCCATCGCCAGCGCGGCAAAGCTGCCGGTTGCCGGGTTGACCTGCAGCTCGCGCGCCATGCCGATGGCGTGGGCTGTGAGGCCGATGGCGAAACCGCGCGCGGCCGGATCGGTGACCTTGAGGACCTTGAGCAGCGGGTGCGACACGATCGTGCCGATCACGCCCGTGATCACCACCGCCACCGCCGCGAGTGCGGGCAGTCCGCCAAAGCGCTCGGCCATGGGCATGGCGATGGGCATGGTGGCGGACTTGGGCATCAGCGACATGAGGGTCTCCCAGCTTCCGCCCAGCGCCCAGGCAATGCCGATGGCGGACAGCATGGCCACCGTCGAGCCGATGAGCAGCGCGATCAGTAGCGGCTTCCAGATGCGCTTCAAGCGCTCGAGTTGGCCGTACAGCGGAATGGCAATCGCCACGGTCGCGGGGCCCACCCAGTAGTTCAAGGGCTTGGTGGCCGCCGCGTAGACGGCATACGGCGTATGCGTGATCAGCAGCACCGCCATGACCATCAGCGAGGTGGTGGCCACGGGCACGAACACCGGATTGCCACGCATGCGGCGAATCAGCTTGAGCGCGAGCCAGTACGCGAGCACCGTGACCGCAATCCAGAGCACCGCAGAGCCGGCGAACGAAAGCCAATCGGTGAACGGCTTGGGGGCGGTGTCAAAAAACGTCGAAATCGCGTTCATGCGTCGGCTCCGGTGGAGCCAGCATTCGCGTCGGGACGGTTCTGCGCGTCATTGCGCAGCAGTCGCTGGAGCACCACCGCAGTCACGGCCAGCGTCACCACAGCACCCACCACGCAGGCCGCAAGAAACGGCAGCCATTCTTCCCGCACCCGCGCGAAGTTGTCGATCAGGCCGACCACGGCCGGTGCCAGCAACAGCATCATGTTGCGCAGCAGACCGCCGCTGACTTGGGCGAGCGCCTGCGGCACCTTGCCCAGCACGATCAAGCCCACCGTGAGCAGCATCAGCCCAATCAGCGCGCCCGGCAGCGGAATGCCCAGACTGCGCACCGCCACCTCGCCAATGAGCTGGCACATCACCAATACAAGAACGGATACGAATAAGGCAGGCACGGTTGGTCTTTATGAATTGATATGTGTTGATGTACGCGCAGCCCAAGGCAACTGGGGCGAGCGTCCATAGAGACGCGAATGACGGCCGAGCATAGCGAACTAGCGATAACGGCGCAGGTCAGTACGACATCGTAGCGATGGAATGGCGAGCGATTACCTCCTGTTGGGGTGCAAGTCAAAACACCGCGGACAGCATTCGGCAAACAACAAATCGATTGAGCGGAGTTGACCGACGTTCCGCGCATGAAGGCGACATGTTCAACACGCCAACGTCAACGCGCCGTCATCTCGCTGCCTACTCCCACGAAATCTCCCGCTTCCTGCCGTCGATTTAGGCGGAGTTAGCGCCTCTTTTTGCGGCGATTTAAATTCAATTGAATGCAATTTCAAAGTGAGTTCGCGACATATGTGCGCCATAGAATAAAAAAGCGATGTGACAGCGCGCCTTCAAGCGGCTGGCACAACGCCCTTTTTTCGTCACCCTGCAAGAACCATGAACGCTCCTTTGCCCCACGCGCACCTCGATGCCAACGCCACCCGCGTGCAGATCGAACAGGTCGCCTTGCAACGCGGCAAGACGCAGGTGTTTCGCGGCCTTGATCTCCAACTGACCGAGCAGCGCATCGGCCTGATCGGCGACAACGGCGCGGGCAAGACCAGTCTGTTGCGGCTGCTGTGCGGGCTCGATGCGCCGCAGGCCGGCAACGTGCGCATCTGCGGCGTGGACATTCATACCGCGACCAAGGAACGCGCCCAGCTCATCGGCCTGATGTTCCAGAACCCGGACGATCAAATCATCTACCCGGTGGTCGAAGAAGAGATCGCCCTGTCGCTGCGCGCCCGTGGCCTCAAGAAGCCGCAGGCCCTCGCCGCG
>CALMCS010001077.1 GCA_937862875.1 uncultured Comamonadaceae bacterium | reverse complement strand
GTTTTAGGTCGGCATCACACCAAAAAGTGGCTCAGTTTTCGGTCGGCGTCAACAGACGCCAGCAACAATCTACTCGGTGACAGCTCTGCAGGGCGGATTCAACCGGTCGATTCAACACATTCGCTGAACATCTCAGCGGGTGCCCGGCATCGGCCTCACGCAGGAAGCCAATGATTTGCTCCTCGATGAGTCGCTTCTTCATCGTCCAACTCCCTCTCAGGGGTGATTGGACTCCAGACCGTCATGTGGCTGTTTTCAGGGGGCAGCGCAGCCTATCGTCAGAAGGGCCGCTCGGGCGTGCCAGTGCGGATGAATTTCTTCGGATCTACCACTTGTCTTCAGCTGGATCTGGGGCGTTCGTCCGTGGTGCCGGTGTGGCTGCTGTTTCTCTGCTCTGTGGTGGGCGACTAGTTTCGCGAGCAGGTCGCGTAGTGGCTGATTGAGCCGAAACCTCCCGAGGCTGACTCTCTACCTGTTTGGATGAAACAACCTTTGTGGTCGCCTTGTGCCGCAGCACAATGCCTCCGGGCTGGAATGGCTTTCCTGCCAAGCTATCAGTCCCATCGATCAACGTGCCGTACGAGGTCTGTGCAGAAACACGGTCCACACGAATCGTGCCAAGCGGAATCTCGTGACGGCCAAGTGAGCGGCCGGTCTGTGGATCCTTCAATTCATCGCCCAGGAGAACCGCTTGCCAGTGCTGGCCGGACTGCAAGGATTCGCCCCCTTGGCTCAAGACAACCTGATCGCCTGTCATCGATACCACTGTGACAGGGAAGATCTCCGCCACAACAGCGCCGCCGATCTGGCCAGCCAATGAGTCCATCATCTCCGCGACCATACCGGAGCCATCAACCACGCGCGGCAACGTACTCGGATCAGCCGATGCCAGCTTATGCTCGAAGGTGTCAGACATTACCACCTCACCAGTTGCGGCATTGAGGAGACGAAGGGTGATACGACCACCGCCAGAGTAAGACACCAGTTCGCGATCAGCCATGCGCAACTTCCGAACGCTGCGGACATACTCGAAGCGCTCGATAGTCGGGATCAGGATCAGATCTGTGGCCAACTGCTGGCCTAGACGTGCACTGTCCTGGACACGGACATTGCCGCTGTTGATGTGGTCGATTTCAGTTTGCATCTCACTGCCGAACTCCCGGTCCAGAACGATGAACCGCTTCGTTTGGGTCAGGATGTCCGAGAGCCTGCCGCGCACAGCGCTCGCCACGACCAGAGGGTTGGCCTGTCCATCGCCCACGGGGTAGCTGGCAGTGCCGGTCTTTGGCATGGCCACGATGATCTTTGGACGCCCTTGTTCCTCGGGCGCGTGATACTGAGCAACATCCACACGAACGCGTACCTTCCAGTAGCTGCGCATCTTTTGATGGCTGACGTCCGACTCGTACGAACTCGCGCCACGCTTGACGTCTACATTGGCCTTCTCATTGGACGAGGCCGATCCTGCAAACGAGCCGGAATACTGGGCGTTGTCCTTACCAACATTCAGACTAGCGCTTTCGCTGGCGTTCACATTGGCGCTGCGGGAAGATGAAGCCGAGGCGGAATAGCTATAGCCGCCATCGCTTGCACGTACTTTTCCGATGGTTTGTTCGTCAATCTTGTCTATTTCTTCTTGCGACAGGATTTCATATCCAGTCACGGTGCCCTGACTTGCCGCGATGAGCTTTTGTGCGAATGCTGCCGCTTGCACGGACGACTCGCCTTGTCCGTTGACCGACACACTCAAGGAGGACCGGACGCTTTGCATCTGGCTGGCGACCCGCACACCATTGACCTGAGCCACTGCAGATTGCAGCGCAGAGACGACCGCCAGCTCTTGCGTGCTACCGACGGCCTCCACTTCTCTGCTTACTTTTGTCACACCCCCAAAATCGGGACCGTTGTTCTTTGAAACAGGTGCTACCGGAGTGCTGGCAGGCGGCACGGGGACGGGCACAGCCACTTCTTCCTTCTTGCCACAGGCCGCCAGCAGGCCCATGAGCAAGACAAGCGTGCAGATTCGAATTCTTTGCATCATGAGCTCTCGCTATCAGTTCAGTGCTTGCTTCTTAGAGCAGGCTGGTGGCGTCTTGAGGAATCTCGACACCGTTGCTCTTGGCAAAGTCCACGGCGCTCTTCAGCACATTGGTGAGGTTCGTCACGCTGGTAGGTGCGCTTTTGGCGACATAAACACCTGCTTGGAGCTTTCCAAGTTGCAGAGGTGAGATGTTGGAAAGACCGGAGGTGAAGCCTTGAGCGTCTTTGCCCATGCCTACGTACTTTTTGACGCCCGTCGCCAAGAGCAACAAGCCTTGGGCGTACTTGGCCTTCGCCTCAGCGTCTTTCAACGTCGCACCTGACTTGAGCGCTTCGGATACTGCGGCGGTGTTAGCACTGATCGCTTTGTCTTGCGCTTCGATGTCTTTGGCGGACAAAGAATCCGAGGTCGCTGTTGCGTCGATGACTTGTGCCTTGATACCCAATGCATCGGCCAAATGCGAATTGGCGGTGGAAACATCCTTGCCGGCAGCAACATAGGAGCGCACGAGCTGGTCCTGCTGCACGCCAATGTCTGAGCCGCCACCTGAGCCAGAGCCAGTGATCGATTTGACGCTTCCGAGCAGATTACCGAACTGGGCGTGGCTCAGAGGGGTGACTGCGAGAACGCTGGCTGCAATCGAAATGGCGACAATTTTCTTCATGATGAGACTTTCGTTGAGATGGATGCGGTAAACGCGTTTCAAGGAGGAGCGCGATCGGAGCAGAGTGCCGCTTAGCGGAGACCCATCGTGGTCATCCTGCTAGAGAGTTCCTGGGATGCGCTGTTGGCTGCGGACTTCAGAGCGTTTCCGCGAGCCTCCGCTTCGTTGGGACCGACGCCCGAATAGTCCATGGGACCCACGGCTACGCGAGTCCGCGGAATTGGACGTGTCACGTCCCAAATCTTGGCATTGACCGTCACGGACACGCGAACAAGACCGGTCTGCGGATCCTTGGCAGGAAGGCCAACGTCGAGCGTTCCCAAGGCGATGTAAGGGATTTGGGCTTCCTTCATGCCTGCTGCAATAGAACGCAAAGTCTTGGGTTGCAAATCGTTGCCCGACTTGTAGTCGGCCTCGATTTCTGAAACTTTGAATTTTTCGGATTCGACCATTGCCGCCTCGATGACGTCATAGCCGGCCTGAGAAAACTGAGAGATGAACACCTGGTTCAGATTCGCGCTTGGAATGACGCGCCACGTCGATTCATTGGCACGGCTGACTGTGCTTCCGCCCGTTTCGGAGGTAACGGAGGACTTCGCAGAGATGTTGACGTTGCGATCCACCTCGTTGGACTTACTGCCGTGGGTGCTGATCTGAGCGCGCTTTATCGATTCGCCTTCACTGGTCTTTTCAGAGACAGCATCGCGAACCTGTCGCGAGCCGGAGAACGTTGCGGAGTTATCTTGTCGCTTGGCAACCCGGTCATCAAAGCTCTTGGTGGAGTCGACCTGGCGAGAGACAAACACAAAGCTCAATGCCGACTTCTCACCATCAGCGGCCTTGGCAACCGCAGAACTGGATTGCACAGCATTGCGCAAGTTCGCCACGTTGAGGGAGACCCGGACGACCACTGAATACTGGAAGTCCTTGGTATTGTCCGTCTCGGAAATCACCGTGGTGTCCAGGATGTAACGGCTCTGGTTCTCCAGGATCTTTCCCTTGACGGTGTCGAAGTTCGCGGACTCCGACTGACCAGCTTCCGCGTAGTACGCCTCAACAGCCCGCATTGCAGCTTCCTGTTGGGCTTTTTGTTTGATTTCTGCGGGAGCCTCTTTGCGACCGAATGTGCCCACAGAATCCTTGTAGCTCAGTGCGAACTGACCTCTGGCCTGATGGACCTGCGCACTAACCTGCACCGCGAATGCGGCGAGGACAATCGCGATGAAATATTTCATTACTTGCATTGCTTCATCAACTCCCTGGTACTTTGTATCTGTAGATCGATGTCTTTGGCGGATGCCGCGCTGCGGAGCCACTTCTCGTCACCCTTGCCATCCATCGCCTGTGCCAATTTCACGAACAATCCGTTCACCGCGTCGTAGAAGTGAGGAAAGTCGTCTACATGGCGCTGGCTGGCCGGAATCACACGTGTTTCACCGTTCTTTAATGCCGTGCTCAGATAGGCTTTCCGGCTCAATGGCTCTTCGATGTGCATCTGCGCGTAGGCGCCATACACAAAACTGGATGCGCCGCCTTGCACCTCGCTGAACTTGACCTTGCGGAATCCGGACAGCTCGACTTTGATTTCATAGTCCGGCTGAGGAAGCTTGAGTTCAAACACCGTCCCGTCGGAGATGCGCATCGACATCACGTTTCCGATGGCGTAGCCTTTGGCGTACGGAACGATAGGAACACCCACGCGAGTGGATATGGCTTCGCTGACCAGATCTGCGGCCCATGTCTCCGCGGCACCGGGCTCACTCTTGATATAGGCCGGCAATACTTCCAGCGCCTCCGGCTTGAGTTGGACTGACGTGACTTGGAGGAATCGAGGAACCCCAGGGGGAATTTGCGCCTTTGCCACGTTCTGAGCAAAGCGCGCAAGCACCCCGGCCTTGTCGCCGGTGCCCTGGTACACAAGCTTCACCCTTGCCAGCACCTCGTCTGCGGTGGGGGGATGGTCCAGCAAGTCGATATAGGCAAAGCTGACGGGGTAGGCGCGCAGCACATTCATCGACTTGAAGTCAAAGAACATGGCTTGACCACGTATCAGCACCATGAGCTTGTGCGCGTTTCCGAACTGCTCGACAGAGACCGTCTCGGACCCGATGACGAGGGCCACTGCAAGGGCCTGATCACGGCCTTTCAAGGCTTCGATCTGCGAGACGATCTTGAGATGACTGGGCGGCGTGGCATCCAGCAATCGACGGAGGTTTTGTCCCATCGATGTACCCGCTGTTTGCAGCTCTTCCTCATACCGCTGTGAGTGGGGAAAACGCGCGGCCATCGTGCTTGCCGATCCCGAATAGGCGAATCCCGCAAAGGCCACTTCAGGAGCCTGCTGCGCGAATGCTGACTGGCTGCAGACCAGCCACGCGAGCCACAGAAAAAACCGGCGCACGCTGGCGCCAGGCGAAAAGACACTCATCTCTCTCCCTCACTATTCGTTTTTCTATGGACCGACTTCGCTTGCGACCAATTTCAGCGGGTTGGCATCAGCAGAGCGCGCTGGTCACAGCAAGTCCTGTTGATTTGAGTGCCTAGCCACGCTTTGTATGTGCAAAGAGTGCCTTCACCTGTCCGCCGTACCTTCCA
>CALMCS010001076.1 GCA_937862875.1 uncultured Comamonadaceae bacterium | reverse complement strand
AGGCGCTGGCCGCACTCACCGCTACGCTGCCGCATACCGCGCTGGTGATGGCCGATGAAACCGTCTGCTCGCCGCAGGACGCCATGCGCCTGGCCAAGAACAAGGCCTGCCATGTGTTCTCGCTCAAGATCGCCAAGCACGGCGGCCTGATCCGCACGCGCGCCGTGGCCGCAGTGGCCAACGCGGCCGACATCGGTTGGTACGGCGGCACGATGCTCGAAACCTCGATCGGCAGCGCCGCATCGGCACAGGTGTTCTCGACACTGCCCGGCACGCACCACAACTGCGAATTGTTTGGCCCGCAATTGCTGGTCGACGACATTGTTGAAACGCCGATGCAACTGCGCGATTTTGAGTTGGTATTGCCCGACGGCCCAGGCTTCGGCGTGACCGTGGTGCCCGAGCGCCTCGAGCGCTTCGACCGCGCACGCGAAGGCCTCACCGCGGTGCACGTGGACATGGGCCGCGCGACCGCTGCAAACTAATTGAACCATTGAACCGAACAAGCAAGGAGCCAACAAAATGCTGTTTCTAGTCCGCATGGATGTGAAGATCCCTCATGACCTGCCCGCTGCGCAGGTCGACGAAATCAAGGCCCGCGAGAAGAAATACTCGCAAGACCTGCAACGCGACGGACGCTGGCGCAGCATCTGGCGCGTGGTCGGCGAATACGCCAACTACAGCGTGTTCGATGTGCCCAGCAACGACGAGCTGCACCAACTGCTCTCGGGCCTGCCGCTGTTCCCGTACATGGACATTCACGTCACCCCGCTGGCCAACCACCCTTCTGCCATCGTGCAGGAAGGCGGCAAGTAAGCAGATTCAGCGCTTCGGCGCACCGCTTTTTTTCATCCAACACCAACCACCCCGCGACAAGGAGAGAGACATGGCTGAATACACCGCACAACAACTGCTGGATCTTGTGAACACAAGCCAAGTGGCCCCCGGCAGCGAGCGCGTACGCCAGATCACCGCACGCATTGTGAGTGACCTGTTTCGCACGATCGACGACCTCAAGGTCACGCCCGACGAATTCTGGGCGGGCGTTGATTGGATCTCGCGCCTCGGCGCAAGCGGCCAGGCAGGCCTGATCACGGCGGGCCTCGGCTTCGACCGACTCGTCGACATTCTGCAAGACGAGGCCGACGAGCAAGCCGGCCGCGCCGCAGGCACGCCGCGCGCCATCGAAGGCCCGCTCTACGTCGCAGGTGCGCCGCTGTCCGAGCGCGAAGTGCGCGTGGACGAAGGTGAAAACCCACCGCACGGCGAAGTGGTCGTGATGGAAGGCCGCGTGCTCGACACCGACGGCAAGCCCGTGCCCAACGCGCTGGTCGACGTCTGGCATGCCGACGAAAACGGTCGCTACTCGCACTTCGATCCGGCACAAGCCCCGTTCCACCTGCGCCGCAAAATCCGCGCCGGTGCCGATGGCAGCTACCGTTTCCGCAGCTTCATTCCACCGGGATACGCGATTCCTCCAAGCGGCCCGGTCGCCGAACTGTTCGCAGGCCTGGGTCGCCACGGCAACCGCCCCGCACACATTCACTTTTTGATCGTGGCACCGGGCATGCGCACGCTGACCACGCAGGTCAACATTCCGGGCGACACCTTCCTGGACGATGACTTTGCCTTCGCCACGCGCGACGGCCTGGTCGTCAAGCTGGAACCGGGTACCGCCCCCGCAGGCTATGAATCTTTGGCCGTGACCGCACCGTTCACGCGCGTGCACTTCGACTTCGTGCTGCAAAAAGCGGTGTCCGAAGACGAAACCCGCCCCGAGGCACGCATGGATCGCGTCGCCCACGTGGACTGAGCTTTCACCAGCCACACACTTTTCCGATATGCGCTGTGCCCGCGCCCTGTGCGCGGCACGCGCCGTTTTTCTCTCGATATGCAAACCATGAATCTCAACCGCCGCTCCCTCGCATTGCTCACCGCCGCCGCAGCCCTCACCGGCGCGGGCCTGTTGCCCGGTGCCGCAATGGCACAACCGGACGCGCACTGGCCCTCCAAGCCCATCAAGTGGGTTGTGCCCTTCCCACCAGGCGGTGCGATGGACGTGATCGCGCGTACATTGGGCGACAAGGCGGCGCGCGTGCTCGGTCAGGCCGTGGTGGTGGAAAACCGCCCCGGCGCGGGCGGCAACATTGGCGCGGACTACGTCGCCAAGCAACCGGCTGACGGTTACACCATCATGATCACCTCGATCGGCATGGCCACCAACAAGTCGCTGTACGCCAAGCTGAGCTACGACCCGGTGAAGGACTTCGCACCGATCAGCCTGCTGGCCGTGGTGCCGAATGTGCTGGTGGTGAACGCCGCCAAGAACCCTGACAAGTCGGTCAAGGAAGTGATCGCCCACGCCAAGAAAGAGCCGGGCAAGCTCACCTACGCATCGGCTGGCAATGGCACCTCGATCCACCTCGCCGGTGAAGTGTTTGCATCGATGGCGGGCGTCAACATCCTGCACATCCCCTACAAGGGCAGCGGCCCCGCCATCACCGACATGCTCGGCGGCCAGGTGGACCTGATGTTTGACAGCATCACCTCGGCACGCCCCCACATCCAGTCCGGCAAGCTGCGCGCCCTGGGCGTGACTACTGCCAAGCGCTCGGGCGCATTGCCCGACGTTCCGACCATCGCAGAAGCAGGCGTGCCAGGCTACGAAGTCTCGCCCTGGTTCGCCGTGTTCGCGCCCGCAGGCACACCACCCGAAGTGGTCGCCAAGCTGAACAAGGTGCTCAACGACGCGATGAAGGAACCCGACACGCTGAAAAAGCTGGAATCGGTCGGCGCAGAGCCCATCGGAACCACACCGCAAGAGCTGGCCACCCACCTCAACAAGGAACTCGACCGCTGGGGCAAGCTGATCAAGGAACGCAACATCCGTTTGGATTGATTACGTACTGAAATAGGGAGAGTGAATGCCCGCGCCACGCATTCACTCTCGCAAACATTCGTTTGCAAAAAAACCATAGCTATTAGCGCAAGCCAGTAGAGCGTTTTCGCATTTGTCTTGGACAATGCATTTCCATGAGGAGTTGCATGCGTTCAATCATTCGAACTATTCGCTGCGCGGGTGTCGCCGCCGCTGCGGTGGCCGTTTTGGCCGCCTGCAGTTCTGCGCCCACGACGCGGGGTGAGGTCAAGGGGTCCGATGCGACGGTGAGTGAGTGGTTGCAATCTGACATGAACCGGGTGGCCAACGTCAGCATGCGTGAGAACCTCAACGCCATGTATCGCCTGGCCGACAAGCTCTACAAGCGCAATCCCGCCGAATGGAAGAAGGGCGGCTTTGCCAGCCGGGAAGACGCGCTCAAGGCGCTGCATACGGCCATCGAGTTGATCACCGCGCCCAAGGACAGTGACAACGTCAATGCGGAAAGTGGCGCGCAGGCCAGACCGGTCGAAAAGAGCGCCGAGAAGGTGGTCCCCGAAGCCTGGCCGCCGCTCAAGGGCAAGCGCGACATCGAGGCCATGGATCTGGCGTTGTCGCCGGCCTTCACGGGTGACCGTGTGGGGGCGTTTGTCTTTGGCACCGTCGACATGCTGATCACCGCCCATGGCGGCAAGACCCAGTTCTATTTGATTGACGGGCAGGATGCGCAGCACCTGTACAACGCCTCGCGCAATCTGGAAACCGCCGTGTGGATGCTGGCCCATCGCAAGGGCGACAACGGCAAGCCGCTGCTGCTGGCCGACGAAATCAATGCCACCGAGCGCAATCTGAGCTTCGAACGCGAGTTCGGCAAGATCATTGCGCGCACCGATCTGCTGGCCGAAGTCACGACCGAGAAATACCGACGGGCCGTGATCGGCTATGTGCAGGGGATTGCGGGCGGTTCCTTCCTGCAATTCCTTCCCGTTCGGTAAGCAAATACGGGTCGTTTCCAGTGGCTGGACTGGCGCCATTCCGCTCTGGTGTTCGCAAACTTCGCAAGGTCTGCACAGGGAATTCGCGCAAAAGCTAAAATCACGGGTTCGCCCCAAGGAGCGCTGCAGCGAGTGACCGGATTTTGACATCCGCACCCGTCAGGCTTGGGGCATCGGCGCGGCCCGAACGGGCCCCCGAGATGCTGAATCAACAACGGCGCTCACCTGTGATTTTTGTTTCGGCTTTTGAGTAATACAGGTGAGCGAGATGTCCGCAGTTATCCCCACGACGAATTCTTCTGAATCTTCTGCCCACGCAGTGCCGCCCATGCGCCTGTCGGGGCTGGAGCCCGTTTTCATCGGCGAAGGCTCGCTGTTCGTCAACGTGGGCGAACGCACCAACGTCACCGGCTCCAAGGCCTTCGCGCGGCTGATTCTCAACGAGCAGTACGAAGAAGCGCTGGCCGTTGCGCGCCAGCAGGTGGAAAACGGCGCGCAGGTGATCGACGTGAACATGGACGAGGCCATGCTGGACAGCAAGGCCGCGATGGTGCGTTTTCTGAACCTCATCGCCTCCGAGCCCGACATCGCGCGTGTGCCGATCATGGTCGACAGCTCCAAGTGGGAAGTCATCGAGGCGGGCCTGCGCTGCATTCAGGGCAAGGGCATCGTCAATTCGATTTCGATGAAAGAGGGCGTCGAGCAATTCAAGCAGCACGCCAAGCTGGTCAAGCGCTACGGCGCCGCTGCCGTGGTGATGGCGTTTGACGAAAAAGGCCAGGCCGACACCTTCCAGCGCAAGATCGAAATCTGCGAGCGCGCCTACCGCATCCTCGTGGACGAAGTCGGCTTCGCGCCCGAAGACATCATCTTCGACCCGAACATTTTTGCCGTGGCCACCGGCATCGAAGAACACAACAACTACGCGGTCGATTTCATCCAATCGGTCGAGTGGATCAAGAAGAACCTGCCCGGCGCAAAGGTGAGCGGCGGCGTGTCCAACGTGTCGTTCTCGTTCCGCGGCAACGACCCCGTGCGCGAGGCGATCCACACCGTGTTCCTGTACCACGCCATCAAGGCCGGCATGGACATGGGCATCGTCAACGCCGGCATGGTCGGCGTGTACGACGACCTCGAGCCCGATCTGCGCGAGCGCGTCGAAGACGTGGTGTTGAATCGCCGCCCGGACTCCGCCGAGCGCCTGCTCGAGATCGCCGAAACCGCCAAGGGCAACGCCAAGGACGACACCAAGAAGCTCGAATGGCGCGGCACACCCGACAACCCCAAAACCGTGGGCCAGCGCCTGTCGCACGCCCTGGTGCACGGCATCACCGACTTCATCGTCGAAGACACCGAAGAGGCCTACCAGGCCATCGTCGCCAAGGCCGGCGGCCGTCCGCTGCACGTGATCGAAGGCCCGCTGAT
>CALMCS010001075.1 GCA_937862875.1 uncultured Comamonadaceae bacterium | reverse complement strand
CTTAAAGCCTGCCTGCCAACGCTGGTCGCTGTGGATGCTGGGAGCCTGTATTGCCGCAGCGGCTCACCCTCCTGTTCAAGCAGCGACGGCGGTCATCAACCGGCCCATGGTCGTGAGTCTGCAGGACATCAGCGCGGTCGACACCGCCTGGATGATGACCTCCACGATCCTCGTCTTGCTGATGACGCTGCCCGGAATTGCCCTCTTCTACGGCGGCATGGTGCGCCGCAAGAACGTGCTCAACACAATGGCCAGCGTGGTGGCGATTGCCGCACTCGTGAGTCTTTTGTGGTTTGCGCTCGGCTATTCACTCGCGTTCACGCCCGGTAATGGCTGGATCGGCTCCGATTCACGCTTTTGGTTCGCGGGGCTCGATTTCAGTGCCGTGCACCAGAAAGTGGCAGTGAACCATCTCGCCCCCCATGTGCCCGAAGCCGCGTTCGCCATGTTCCAACTGGCGTTTGCCGTGATCACCGCCGCGCTGCTGGTCGGCGCGTGGGTGGAGCGCATGCGGTTTGGCGCGATGCTGATCTTTGTGGGTTTGTGGAGCCTGCTGGTCTACGCACCGATCGCGCACTGGGTCTGGGAGCCGGGCGGTTGGCTGGCGCGGCTCGGGGCGCTCGACTTTGCGGGGGGCACCGTGGTGCACGTGAATGCCGGCATTGCCGGACTGGTGTGTGCGTGGATGCTGGGCCCGCGCAAGGGCTATGGGCGCGAATCGTTCGAGCCCTGCCATCTGGGCTTCACCATGGCTGGCGCGGCGTTGCTGTGGATTGGCTGGTTCGGCTTCAACGCCGGCTCCTCGCTGGCCGCAGATGGCCGTGCCGCGCTGGCACTGTCGGTCACGCATATCGCGGCCAGTGCCGGCGCGCTGGGTTGGGCGCTGGCGGAATATCTGGTGCGCGGCAAGACCTCGCTGCTTGGCCTGTGCTCGGGACTGGTGGCGGGGCTGGTGACGATCACGCCGGCGGCCGGCTTCGTCACGCCGCGCTCGGCACTGCTGATCGGGTTGATCGGCGGAGTCGCCTGTTATTGGGGCGCGACGGGCCTCAAGCGCCTGCTGGGCGCGGACGATTCACTCGATGTCTTTGGCGTACACGGCGTGGGCGGCATTGTCGGCTCGCTGCTCACCGGCGTGTTTGCGGATGCGGCGATCGCCGGCGCAGCGGGCAGCGTATGGACCCAGGCGGTCAGCGTGCTGGCGGTGGGCGGTTTCACCCTGGTGGCAACGGCCTTGCTGTTCTGGCTCGTGAACACCCTGATAGGGCTGCGCGTGGATGAGGAGGCCGAACAGGTGGGGCTCGATTTGGCGCTGCACCGCGAACGCGTCGGCTCCTAGGGCCGCGCGCACATCAACGCAAAGGCGGGAGAAACGAAATGACCGAGAACGACCGATTGGCCATCGCGGCCCATCTGCATGTCCTGCTGCGCCGAAACACCGGCCGCGTCACCGACACCGAATGGCTCGCGAGCAACGCAGACTACGCCCGCGCCATCATTCACTTCGCCCGTCAACACGCGCAGAACGCGCAGAGTCCACAGAACGCCTCATTTCCAGAGCTGCTGGAATGGGCCACGCGCCTCGAAAACGCGTGGCTGGAGGGCGCGACGTCCGCTCCCGGCGTGCCGCTGGTGCAGCGCGCCGGGGAATTGCTGCGCCAGCATGTGGACGCGCGCAAATATGTGGGGCCGCTGCGCTGAAGCAGCGGTCAGGGGGAGGCGTCAGATCACTTCTGGCCGCGAATCCACTCGGCCGCCTTCTCCGCCATCATCAGCGTCGGCGAGTTGGTGTTGCCGCTCGTGATCGTCGGCATCGCACCGGCATCCACCACCCGCAGGCCGGCGATGCCGCGCACGCGGAATTGGGAGTCGAGCACGGCCATCGGGTCGTCGTCGCGGCCCATGCGGGTGGTGCCCACCGGGTGGAAGATCGTGGTGGCGATGTCGCCTGCGAGGCGGGCCAGGTCTTCATCGGACTGGTACTGCGGGCCCGGTTTCCACTCTTCGGGAGAGTATTTGGCCAGCGCCGGTTGCGCGACGATTTTTCGCGTCACGCGCAGGCTGTCTGCCGCGACCTTGCGGTCCTCTTCGGTGGACAAATAATTGGGTGCAATTGCGGGCGCGGTCTTGAAGTCGGCGCTCTTGATGTTCACCGTTCCACGGCTCGTGGGGTTCAGGTTGCAGACGCTGGCCGTGAACGCCGGGAAGCTGTGCAGCGGCTCGCCAAACGCATCGAGCGACAGCGGCTGCACGTGGTATTCGAGATTGGCGTGCGGCATCTCGGGGCTGCTGCGGGTGAACGCGCCGAGCTGCGACGGTGCCATGCTCATCGGGCCCGTGCGTTTGAGCGCATATTCGAGACCGATCTTGGCCTTGCCGAGCAGGGTGCTGGCCATCACGTTGAGGGTCGGCACATCCTTCACTTTGTAGACCGCACGGATCTGCAGATGGTCCTGCAGATTGGCACCAACGCCCGGCAGGTCCTGCACCACGTCGATGCCATGCTGCTTCAGCAGCGCGGCGGGGCCGATGCCCGAGAGCTGGAGCAGTTGCGGCGAATTGACCGCACCGGCGCACAGGATCACTTCCTTGAGCGCGGTGGCGGTGATCATTTCGTGGCCGTCCCAGACCTTCACGCCGGTGCAGCGCTGGCTGCCATCGGGCTGGGTTTCGATGATGAGCTTGGTGGCCTGTGCGTTGGACCACAGTTCGAAATTCGTGCGGCCGTAGCAGGTCGGGCGCAGAAACGCCTTGGCGGTGTTCCAGCGCCAGCCGTCCTTTTGATTCACCTCGAAGTAGCCCACTCCTTCGTTGTCACCTCGGTTGAAGTCGTCGGTGGCGGGTACGCCGGCCTCCTGCGCCGCCTTCGAGAAGGCATCGAGAATGTCCCAGCGCAGGCGCTGCTTTTCCACGCGCCACTCGCCCCCGCCGCCGGTGCTCTTGTTGCCGTGCAATTGCTTGAAGGCCTCGCTGGCCTTGGTGGGATCGTCGAGTTTCCAATGGTCTTCGTGGCGGCGAAAGGCCGGCAGCACGTTGTCCCAGCGCCATTGATCGTCGCCGGTGATCTGCGCCCACTGGTC
>CALMCS010001074.1 GCA_937862875.1 uncultured Comamonadaceae bacterium | reverse complement strand
GCCCGCAGCCGGTGCGGCGTGAGCGACTGCTGCGCTTCCCGCCGAACCTGCGGCTGGGGCTGCATCACGCACCGGAGCGCGGCGCACCTGCGCGACGGCAGCAACGCGGATCTTGTCCACAATCTGCGCCGCCAAATCATTGAGCCCGCTGGCGAGCCCCACGCGCGGCTTAGCCACAAAGTCCACCGCGCCCAACTCCAGCGCTTTCATGGTGACCTCCGCGCCACGCTCAGTCAGCGTGGAGATCATCACCACCGGCGTGGGCCGTAGGCGCATGAGTCGCCCCAGAAAATCGATGCCATCCATGCGCGGCATCTCGACGTCCAGGGTGATGACATCCGGATCCAGTTCGCGAATCATCTCGCGCGCCACCAGGGGGTCATTGGCGGTACCAATGCACTCCATGTCGCGCTGGCGATTGATGATCTCTGACAGCAGACTGCGGACCAGCGCCGAATCGTCCACCACGATCACCCGGATTTTCCTGCTCATTCACTCCAACCTTTATCAAAACAGATCCACAGAACCACCCAATGTGGTCTTGGCCACGGTGGCTGCATTGCCCCGGACCTCCTGGGCCACGAGTGCTTCGGGATGGGCATGTGCCAGCCGCTTGACCATCGCCTTGCCGGTCACCGGAAAGAAAACCACCTTGCGCGGGTAGATGTCCAGCACGTCCTCGGAGACGATGGGAATGCGCTCGGTGTGCAGATAGTTCAACACAAAATTCGTATTGCGCTCACCCACGTTCATGGTGGTGAAGTTGTGCATCACCTGGGCACCGCCAAAGATCTTGGCCTGCATGGTTTCGCGGCGGGCCCCCAGCTTGAGCATTTCGTTGATCAACAACTCCATCGCATAGGAGCCATAACGCCCCGATGCATCCGCCAGGTCGCCGTCAGGCAGCATGAAATGGTTCATCCCTCCCATGCGTGCGCGACTGTCCCAGAGGCAGGCAGCGATGCAGGAACCGAGCACGGTCATGATGACCATGTTCTCATCCGACACGAAGTACTCGCCCGGAAGCACTTTCACAGCGTTGTGCTGGAAGTGGTGATCGAGATAGAAAAACGAGGCCTCTCCCGGCTTGCGGCTGCGGGCCTTGAGTTCCTGCAGCGACGACTCCCTTGCGGGCCCATGGCCTGATGCGTAGATGTCCGCGCTCAACGGAGCGATCCGCGGAGCACGGCGCATTTCGGCCGTACCGCGCACCGCTGGAGCACTGGAAAGGAATGAACCTGTGGGAATGTTGGTCATGGGTGCAATGTGCAGGACAACATGGACAGGTCAGCGGCGCTCGTACACCGTTTTGCCACGCAGGGTGAACAGATCTTTGGACTCGCTGAAGTTCTCGGCGTGCCCGACAAACAGCATGCCACCCGGCTTGAGCACGCGGTGGATTCTTTCGAGCACGCGCCGCTGCGTGGGTGCATCAAAGTAAATCATCACGTTGCGGCAGAACACCACGTCAAAAGGCTCGTTGAACGGCCAATCGTCGCGGATGAGGTTCACACTCATGAAGTCAATGGCGCGCC
>CALMCS010001073.1 GCA_937862875.1 uncultured Comamonadaceae bacterium | reverse complement strand
CAAGCAGCTGCTGCCCACCTACAACATCTTCGACGAGCGCCGCCACTTCGAGCCCGGCCCCGATGTAGCCAAGGTGCTGCGAATCGGCGAGACACAGGTCGGGTTTCTGATTTGCGAAGACGGCTGGAATGACGACGGCGGCGACTACACCACCAACCCCTTCATGCGCATGGCCGACGCCGCGCCCGAGGTCGTCGTCAGCATCAACGCCAGCCCCAGCAACATGGGCAAGCGCGAGCAACGCCACCAGGTGTTTGCCGATGCCGCGCGCCGGCATGACCTGACGATTCTGTACGTCAACCAGATCGGCGGACATGACCAGATCGTCTACGACGGTGCCTCCTTTGCGGTGGAACCCGAGCGCGGCGTCGTGTTCGAGGCCAACCGCTTTGTCGAAGACATCCGCACGCTGCAACTGCGCGAGGGACACTTCAGTCTGATCGACAAGAAGCCGCTCACATCGGTCCCCAAGGAAGGACTGCCAACGATGAGCTTCTACCGCGAGCAAATCGGCCTCGGCCTGCGTGATTACGCGCGCCGCTGCGGCTTTCAGAAAGTCGTGGTCGGCAGCTCGGGCGGCATCGACAGCGCACTGACGCTCGCACTGGCCGTCGATGCCATGGGCGCCGACAACGTGGTCGCGGTCACCATGCCATCGCACTACTCCAGCAGCGGCTCGGTGGATGATTCCGTGGCGCTGTGCCACAACCTGGGGATTACGCTTTACACCCATCCGATTGCGGATCTGGTGCATCAATACGCCAAGCAGTTTCTCTCCGCCTTCGAGAAACCGCTCACCGGGCTGCCACTGGAAAACCTCCAGGCCCGCATCCGCGGCACGATCCTCATGGAGTACTCCAACTCCTTCGGCAACCTGCTGCTCACCACCGGCAACAAATCGGAGCTTTCCGTCGGCTACTGCACACTCTATGGCGACACCAACGGCGGTCTCGGTCTGATCGGCGACCTCTACAAAACCGAGGTCTTCGCGCTCTCCCGCCACATCAACGAGCACGCAGGCCGCGAGCTGATCCCGCAGGTCATCATCGACAAGGAACCGTCCGCCGAACTGGCACCCGGCCAACGCGACGCCGACAGCCTGCCGCCCTACCCCGTACTCGATGAAATCCTCAAGCTGCTGATCGAAGGCGAGGGTTTGTCGGTCGGTGAATATGACCACGCCCGCCAATTCGTGCAGCGCCAACAGGCCAGCAAAAAAGGCCGCGAACTGGTTCAACGTGTGCGCATGCTGGTCGCGCGCAGCGAATACAAACGCCGCCAGGCCGCACCGATCATTCGCGTGCGTGCCAAGGCGTTTGGCTCCGGCAGACAAATGCCGATCGCTGCGCGATATATTTGAGCGCTCCGCAGAATCAACGCCCGCCTTTATTCCTTCCACCACTCCTGCATGGGACCAGCCACTCGGCGGCCCATGCCACTCGCAGCGACTGTTCATCCATCAGCGCAGCAGGACAAGCGTCTCCACTATGTACGACACCGCCATCCTCATCGGCCGATTCGAGCCAGTACACACAGGTCACCTCGCGTTGCTGCAACACGCGCTGGGAGTCGCCAAACAGGTCATCGTGATCGTGGGCTCGGCCTTCCAGGCCCGTTCCCCCAAGAATCCGTTCACATGGGAAGAGCGCGCCAGCATGCTGCTGAACGCCCTGCCCGAAGCCGATCGCCTGCGCACCCGGGTCGTGCCCGTGCGCGACTACTACGATGAGGCCCGCTGGGTCAAAGCCGTGCAGCAGGCCGTCGCGGCCCACACCAGCGCGAACGACACCATCGGCCTGGTGGGACACTTCAAGGACGCGACCAGCAGCTACCTCAGCGCATTTCCCACCTGGAAGCTGATCTCCCTCGAACGCCAGGGCAGCATCGACGCCACGATGGTCCGCGATGCGTATTTCGGCGCCACGCCCGCCACGGTGCAGGCAGCGCTGGAACAACACCGCGATGTACTACCGGCATCCACCGCCGACTTGCTCACCCGCTTTGCGCAGACACCGGAGTTTGTCGCGCTCCAGGAAGAGTGGAGCATGCTGCGAGGCTACAAGAAGGCCTGGTCCACAGCCCCGTACCCGCCCGTGTTTGTCACCGTGGACGCTGTGCTGCGCTGCCAGAATCAAATCCTGCTGATCCGCCGCGCACACGCCCCCGGCAAGGGCCTGCTCGCCGTGCCCGGAGGCTTCATCGAACAACGCGAAACCGTATGGCAATCCTGCCTGCGCGAATTGGCGGAAGAAACGCATTGCGACGTAACTGGTGCACAACTGCAAGAAACGTTGCAGAGCGTACATGTATTCGACCACCCAGACCGCAGCCAACGCGGGCGCACGATTACCCATGCGCACTACTTCGATTTGGGGAATGCACCACTGCCGAATGTCCGTGCGGACGACGATGCGGCGCAGGTTTTGTGGATGCCTGTTTCAGAAATAGCGCAACACGAAGCGGACTTTTTTGAAGACCATTTTCAGATGCTTGTGCATTTTCTGAAAGACCAAATCAATATCAATTAATCGGTAGAACGCGGATATGATGGGCGGATTTTTCGATTTGACCCACCCATAAGAATATCCCCCGAAATGAGACCGGCTGAACCTCGTGCCGTTTGGGTGCGCGCATTTTTCATCGCGCTCGCCTTTACGTTCTGTGCTTTGGGCGTCCGCCTGTTTTTTGGCTATCCGCGTTGCCAAAATGATGAGTTGAATTGGGTTCAGATTGCCAGAAGCATAGACAGTGGTCAGGATTGGCCCGTTTCCGGCCCCTCCTTCATCTACATCTTGCGAGCGCTGAAAGAGCAAACCCAGCTGCACTACGCGCACTTGATTTCGGGATTGGGCGTCTTCAGCGTTTTTACCGGCTCGTTGTTATTGATTTTTGGTTTTACCCGGCTGCGCATTGCCAAGCCCGGTTTCACCTTGATGGCACTGGCTTTCTCAAGCTATTTCTGGGTGCCGCTCCTCGAAGCCCGCCCCCAGCAATGGGGCCAGATTCTGGTCTTTCTGGGCGCGATTGCAGCGTGGCTCTGGCTGCACCGCCGCGGAGGATGGGCGCTGTTCCCCATACTCCTGCTCGTGTCGGTCTCTCATATCCTGAGCCACGCCATCCTCGTATGGGTCTGCGCCGTACTCACTCTGGCGGACTATTTCGAGAACCGCCCGCTGAATCGACGACATGTCATTCTGATTGCCGCATCCCTCCTGAGTCTCATCGTTTACGTGGTGCCCGGCGGCCCTTATCAGACGATGTTGATCGATATTCAGCACAACCATTTGCACCGACTGCTATACGTTGCACCGTATCTGGGTGCAGCCGCCCTTGGCGTGATCCTGCTGGTCGTGGCATTGCAACCTCGCCTGCATTGGCGCAGCCATTGGTCGCTGGCTACTGCGCGCTATGTGCTGGCACACCGGCGCACCATCTGTATTGGGCTTTTTCTGCTGGTACTGGCCGCGTTATCGACTCAGGCCCTCATATTGCCGGCAGCTTCACGGTTGCCTTATGGAGGCCCTCCAAGGACGTTTCTCTATTTTCAAATCGGCAATTTGGCATTTGCTGCGCTGTTTGCACGGGGTATTTTTCATTTCCTGAATGGCATCCTCGCGCATGAGATCGATATGTCCAACAGCCGCCTTCTCATCTGGGCATTGGTCGCTTTTGGCATTCTGGCGTCCATTACGCTGGTGGCATCCTTCTGGATGCTGGACACCAACTGGCTGCTGCGATTGCTGAACTACGCGATTTTGTTTGCCGCACCGATCGCCGCGTTGAGCCTGCAAAACTCCAGAACGCTCCAACGCTGGCCAGCGCTCTACGTTCTGGCCATTCCACTGTTCCTGCTCAGCATCTGCCAGGCGGTAAGACCGGTGGGTTATCTCGGTTGCTGAGGCAGCAAACGCGGTAAATGCCCGCATCAGGGCGTCACATCAGGATACAAGCCTGCCAATTGCCGCCACGGGTTTGTTAGACTCCCGCATCGCTGTTGCCCATAGGCCCACCATTTCAACTCCAATGGCAAAAATCTCCAAGACATCCGTCATTTTTGCGATCCTGCTGATCGCCGCCATACTGTGCGTTTACTTGCCAGGCCTCAACAATCAGTTGATATTTGACGATCTGCGCTTGCAGGAAGACAGCATCTTCGGCCAATACGGCAACCTGCTGCAGTTCAAGCAGCGCATGTTGTCCTATGGCAGCTTTGTCTGGATTCAAAAAATCTTCGGCGACGGCTGGTGGAAGCAACATGTCGTCAACATCGTCCTGCACATCTGCACCGTGGGCGCGCTCTACGCGTTGTTCCAGTCGCTGCTGAGCCGCACCCAGTTCCCGCACGACATCGAGAGCCAGGACCACTTCATCGCATCACGCAGTGCCGCCTTGCGCGTGGGTCTCGTGGTGTTTGCGCTGAATCCGGTCGCCGTGTATGTCGTGGCCTACCTCATCCAACGCTCCATCCTCATGGCCACGCTGTTTGCGGTGCTGGCTTGCTGGTCTTACGTGCGTGGTCTCGAATCCGGCCGCATCACATGGTTCATCGGCGCGGTGGTGTGCTACGTGGCAGCGGTGCTCTCCAAGGAGCAGGCCGGCCTCACCGTCGCGATGGCAGTGCCGCTCTACATCTACGTGCGTCGCCCGTCGTGGAAAAAGATCATCTATGTGTCGATCGCCACCGCGGTCGTACTGGCGCTGGCCGTTGGCCTCGTCCTCAGCATCTACGGCAACTTGATCGGCGCGCTGATCGACAACCAATCGGTGGCCTACCTCAAGCAACTGCAGGCCATCGACCCCAACGTCGGCTCGAAGATCTACGCGCTCAGCATTCTGAATCAAGCCGCGCTGTTCTTTGTCTACGGCATTCTGTGGCTGCTGCCTTACGTCGGCTGGATGTCGATCGACATGCGCCCCGCATTCCCGATGTCGCTCACGTCGCCGCTGCACCTGATCGGTGCCCTGGCCTTTGTCGTGCTGCTGGCCGCCTCCATCTGGGCGGTGCTGCGCAAGGACGGCGTGCTGCGTTTCGCAGCCCTGTGCCTGCTGTTCCCACTGCTCTGGTTCTTCACCGAGTTCGCCACCGTCTGGGTGCAAGACCCCCTGGTTCTCTATCGCAGCTACCTCTGGGCCGTGGCGATTCCCGGTCTGATCGCCATCGTGTTGACCGGCTTCAAGCCGCGCACCATCTACATCATTGGCGCTATGCTGGGCTTGGTTTTCGGCGCGCTGGCCTTCGAGCGCGTCATGTCCATGCACGACGCTGAAACCGTCTGGGAAGACGCCGCCAGCAAGGTGGACCTCAAGGCTCCGGCCAATGCCGTCGGGCGCTATCGCCCATTCCTGAATCTGGGCAGTGAGCGCATGGAGCGTGGCCGTTACGCACAGGCCGAGCGTGATTTCATGACCGCTGAAGCACTCAACGACCTGAACGGTAATGCCCGCTTCAGCCTGGGCGTGT
>CALMCS010001072.1 GCA_937862875.1 uncultured Comamonadaceae bacterium | reverse complement strand
CCTCCCGATTCGGAAGGCAGGGGTCGCCCACGATGGGCTGCGAAATCGTCTCCGTCATCCCATACCAGCCCATCATGGGAATGCCCAGTTCCTTGGCCAGGGGCACGCCCGCCGCGCCCGAGCCCCAGCAACGAAACGGTTGCCACTTGGGGCGCTCCACTGCATTCAGGGCGCGCGAGGCAAAGGGAATCATCGACGCCCAGGTCGTCCCGTGCTCGCAGGCCACCGACCAGAACCGGCTGCTGGAAAAGCGCGGCTGCAGCACCACGCTGGCGCCCGCCCACAGTGCGGGCAGAAAGGAGTACGCCAGCGCATTGACATGAAACAGCGGCGCATAGATCAAATGCACATCGCTGCCTGTCAAGCGCTCATGGGCCACGCCCACACGCCCGGCCCACAGCGCGTTGCCGTGGGTCATCAACACGCCTTTGGGACGGGACGTCGTGCCCGATGTGTACTGCACGCACAGGGGGCGCGTGGGGTCGGCCTGCGCATCGCGCTCGAACCCCGCCGGGGCGCTTTGCAGCACGTTGTCAAATCGTTCTGCCCGCTCGGGCAAGGCACTTGGCGAAGCGGGAACACCCGCGTTGTGATCGGTGCAGAGCACCCACTTCAATCCGGCTCCGGCCTGCGACACCGCCTCCAGCAGCGAGGGCTGCGTGACCGCCGCGACGCACTCGCTGTGCTCCAGAAAATAGCGCAGCTCGTGCGCGGTACAGCGCGTATTCGAGGTGACGGCAACGGCACCCAGATGCGCGAGAGCAAACCAACTGAGCAGAAATTCCGGGCAGTTCTCCAAATGCACCAACACCCGGTCTCCAGCACCGATCCCGCGTGCACTGAGGGCGGCCGCCAAACGCAGACTCAGCGCCTCAAACCGCGCGTAGCTGTAGGCTTCAGCCGGTCGGTCGAACGGCACCCAGGTCAACAGCGTCTTGTGCGGTGATGCCTGTGTCTGCATTTTCAGCAGCCACGGTACATCCAGTCCCGCAAAGGGATGCTCGCGCTCTTGCAGCAACGCGTTCATGGCGTCATCTTTCTTGCTCGGTGGGTTTGCCGCATGCCGATCAGGCCTCGTCGACCACGGGGTTGCTCAACAGGCCAACACCTTCGATCTCCACCTCGCACACATCGCCGGCCTTCATGAAGACGGGTGGCTTGCGCGCGGCGCCCACACCAGCGGGAGTGCCCGCGACGATCATGTCGCCCGGCACGAGTTCAAACGCCACCGAACAGATCGCGATCAGTTGAGCGACATCGAAAATCATGTCGCTGGTGTTGGAGTCCTGCAGTACCTGGCCATTCAGACGTGTCTGCAGCTTCAAGCCCTTGGCACCGGCGGGCAGCTCATCGGCGGTCACGAATTCAGGGCCAAAACCGCCCGAACGATCAAAGTTCTTGCCCATCATCCATTGCGCGGATTTGGTCTGGTAGTCACGAATCGAGCCGTCGTTGAACACCGAATAACCGGCCACATGTTCCAGCGCCTTCGCCTCATCGATGTAGCGGCCTGCCTTGCCGATCACCACCAGCAATTCGCCTTCGTAGTCGAAGCGCTCCGAGACATGGGGACGCACGATCGGCGCGTTGTGACCCACCCAAGAAGACGGGAAACGGTTGAACAGCACCGGATAGCTCGGTGGCTGAAAGTTGCTTTCTGCCGCGTGGTCCTTGAAGTTCAGACCCACCGCAATGGCCTTGGCCGGGTTGTTGATCGGAGCCAGGTATTGGATCTGTTCCAGCGGAATGCGGGCACGGCCCTTTTCAGCGGCCACACGAGCACGCTCCAGACCCACCGCGCCCTGTTGCAGCAAGGCTTCCAACGTGGATGGAAGGCCTTCGGCGGTTAGGTTGACCAGGTCGTTACCGATACGCAAACCAAGGGCAGGACCGGACGCAGTAGCAAATGCAATAAATCTCACAGTGATCTCCAACTAAGGGTTAAGAAACTTTGAAAAACGCGAATTCACAACGCGAATTGCAAGGGTCTCGCTCGAGCGAATGAGAACCCACAACCCGCAAAGAATCGATGGGGGAAAAGAAAAATATATTTTCGAAAAAACCAAAAAAAGGAGGCGCAACCGACCGGTGCATTTCGTCCGCAATGCACCGCCAAACGCTCTTCCCTGGCGCAGGCAACCCAACCCGCCGCTCATCGCTGAACGGCGCGGTGGATTACCCACTCAGAAACTCAAGGCTTCAGCGAACGCCGCGCGCTGCAAGCGCATCGGGCGAGAAGAAGTTGTTGTTGCGTGGCTTGACGATCTGGTACTGAGGCAAGGCATCACCCATACCGCAGCGGTAGACGTATTGGCCCGACTGCAAGTTGTAGAAAGCGTCCCAGCAAGTGCCGCCGACGTAAGCAGGAACATCGGGCGCTGCAAAACCGAACAGTTGCACCGTGCGCCAGAGCTTGCCCTGATCGTCCCAGCCATCCTGGAGCACGGCGGACCAGGAGTCCTCATCGATATAGAAGCGGCGCTTGGCGACGGCATGGCGCTGGCCGGCCTTGCGCGTGGCCTCCAGTACCCAGACGCGGTGCAACTCCCAGCGCACATGCTCCGGCTTGAGGTGATTGGCGCCCATCATGTCGCCGTCCTTCACCATGAACATGCCGTTGTTGTTGTAGGGGACGTACATCTCCTGCTTGCCCGCAATCTTCCAATCGAAACGATCGGGGTTGCTGACCGGGGCCTGGGCCTCGTCGAAGAAGTTCACACCGGAGGCGACAAAGTCAGGCGTGTCATAACCCACGCTGGGTGCGCGGCGCACGCGGCGCTGGCCTGCAAGATAGCTCCACACCTGACTGGCGCTCTTGGAGAAATCGACCGGGTGATGCACCAGCAGCGCCTCGCCCGCACGGAACGCTGGGCCGTTGACGGACTGCATGTAGAAGGTCGTCACCGCGCCATCGAATTTCTCGGGACTGTTCGGGCCGGCATTCCAGGCAAATTGCTCGTTGTTCTCGGTGTCCGATGCGAGCACCTGCTGCCCGCCCGGCGTCACCGTCCAGATCTTCTGGCGTGCGATGCTCGACTCGCCGCGCCAATGCAGATTGGCATTCCAGCGCAGCTCATCACCGTTCTGCGGAAACGGAAACGGCAGGCCACCCGCACCGGCCGGATCCAGGCCCGCGCCACCCGACACCAACTTGCTGCGCGTGACGTTCAGCGCCGTATTGTCGTAATACCACTGCGGTGCCAGCGCCGTGCGACGTGTGGGGTACACGTTCATCTGGAACGTCTTGTACTTCTTCAACAGGGCCTTGGTGCCGTCGTTGAGCTTGTCCGCATATTTGTCCATGTTGTCAGCGGTAATGGTCACCACTGGCTTATCGGCACTGAACGGATCGGAGCGACGGTCACCCGCGCCGGCATTGGTCGAAAGCGGCGTACTGTATCCGCCGCTCCACGCAGGAATGCTGCCATCGCTGTTACCGGCGCGCTCCGCGCCGAGCGGTGTGAGCGTGGTTTTCAGTTTTGCGGCATCTCCCGCACCTTCGGCCCAGGCGAGCGACAAAGTGCACAGCACGGATGCGGCAACGGCGGCCAATTTAAAGTGTTTCATTCACGTGTCTCCGTCAAATCATTTTTAAAAAGTGCGCTGTACGTTCAGCGAAATGAAGTCGCGATCCTTCATCCACTGCTTGAACGTGGAGGTGTAATTGGCGGAGCCGTCATAAATCGTGCCTTCGGGGCCAAAATAATGCGTGTAGCTCACACCGAACCGCCAGGTCTTCAGATAATCACCCTTGATGCCGATCGATATATCACCGCTGCGATTCGCACCCATACTGCTTGCCCATGACTTACCCTTGGGCGTATATCCCACGCCCAGCGGCACCGAAATATCCAATCCCGGCAAGACCTGGAAATAACTCGGTTCAATAATCATCCGAAAAGCCAGTCCATCCTTTTTCCCCAAAGGTTCCAGTGCCTGTGCATTCTTGGTCACGCTGGTGACCCGTG
>CALMCS010001071.1 GCA_937862875.1 uncultured Comamonadaceae bacterium | reverse complement strand
CCGCATTGATGGGGCCAGTGACCGCATCAGACAACATCGCCGGTATGGATGCCACACCATTGATACCGGCCCGCGCAGTGAGACCCACTTGCCGCAGCAGCTCACGGCCCATAGATGGCTTGGGCTTGTCGGCGGCAGCATCGGCCCGCAGTGGCTCTTTTGTGTCGGGTTGGGCCTCTGGGTAGTCCTTCCACCATTCAGCCCCGTCCTGACCTTTCCTGGCGCTTGGCTGAGCCTTTGTGTCGCCAGCCATGCGGCCCACCACCTGTTCGGCGTACTCCAGCGTGTTGGGTGCCTTCGGGTTGCGCGGGTCTGAGACAGCCTCGCCGCGCTTGGCCTTGTCCATGCCGCCCGGCCCGCCGTAGTAGCCAGCCGCAGCAAGCGCAGGATCACCACCGGCCCGCTCGGCCATCTTCAGCAGATAGCGTACCCCGGCGCGCGCGTTGTCCACCGGGTCATCAATGTTCCATCCCTTCTCGGCCACCTCGCGGAACGTACCGGGCAGAATTTGCATCCCACCACGCGCCCCGGCGTTGGATGTGGCCGTGTTCTTGCCGCTGCTGCTCTCCTGGGCGTAGATGCTGCGCGCCAGCTCGGCCAGTTTTCCAGAGACGCCTTCAGCCTGTAGGGCAACGTCCATGGGGGACACTTCCGGCGCGTCCAGCCACCACTTGCCGCCGCTCATGGCTTCACCCGAACGCTGCCATCAGGCGCAGTGAACAACGATCCAGACGGCAGCGCCTCCAGCTCGGCCCGGCTGTTGATCCTGGGCGCTCCTCCATCGGGCGGCCTCTGCTCGGCACCTTGAACCCCAGAGCGCAGCACCTGGGCGGGCACCTTGTAGCCCAGCTCTCGGTGAAACTCGATCTGGTCATCCACAATGGCGCGATAACTGCTCACAAACTGGCGCAGCTTCTTTTGCACCGTCTCGGCATCGTCGGTGGGGCTCGGGATGAAAGGAGCAAGACGCGGGAACTCGGCAGCAGTCACCGCCGCGCCACTTCGGTCGTGGATCACCATAGAGCCCAAGTCCGCGATGGCTGCGCGCGTGTCCACGCCTGCGGGGTCTATGCGGTTGAGCACCTGATTCGGGATCAACCCCTTCAGCCCTGTTGCGGCCGTGTCGCCCTTGATGCCTCCAGGTAGCTCCTTGCCTTGGGCCAGCTCCAGCGCCTGCTCGGCTCTGCGCAGGTTGGTTTGATTCTCCAGGAGCGACTTCGCCGCGCTTGCGGGCATCGGCTTGCCGCTGGCCTCTTTGACGCTCGGGTCAGCCGGGCCTCCTGGTATTGGCTCTAGGTTTCCGTCCGCCGTTTCACGGTAGCCGGATGGCGCGCGGTTGCCTGCCTTGGCTTCCATCTTCGCCAGAGCCAGCTCGATGGCATGGGCCTGCTTGCTGGCCTCGCCATCGGCGCGCATCTGGGCTAGTTGCTGCTTCGTCTCGTTTTGCATCAGTACAGCGGGGTTCTCAAAACCCTCCTCCACCGCCGCGCGTGTCATCTGCTCAGGGTCGCGCATGAATCGCATCTTGTCGCGTTCGCGTTCAATGCGTTGACGGCGCAGGCCATCAGCCATGACCGTCTGCTGCTCCTGGCTCATCGTCTCATCACCCATGACTGGCTCGGCGTATCGCTGAGACAGCGCCCGCTCTGCGTTGGTTTCCACCCGGCCAGCGATGGCATCACGCCGATCCGTGCGCGCCCGCTCCTTGTTCGCAAACTCGGCTTCGTCCGCTTGGCGCGCCATGTCGGCCTTGGCCTTCATTTCGAAAAGCAGCTCACTGCGCCTCGCCATGATGGTTGATTGCTGCTCGGCTTGCCGGTCGCGCTGCTGGATGGCGTTGTCTGCCAGTTGACCTACGGCGTTGGCTCCACCGGTCAGCGCCCCGGCAAAAAGCATTCCCATTCCCATGTTCACATCTCCAAAAAATTGATTGATCTCTGTTGGCTTGGTCTGGTGCTGGCTACGCAGGCGGCCCCTCCCATCGGTTGCGCGCAGCCGAATGGGCCAGCGCCTGGGCCACCCAAGCATCAGCAGCAGCCCGCCCGGCCTTGCTCTTGTGGGTGGGCGCGATCCATTCGCCCAGCTCCTCGCACCATTGCCCGGCTGCCATGTCGTCTTCACGGATGCGGGTCAGGCCATCGGGCTGGGAGTCGTCGGCCTCGATTCGGCCGGCCGGTACATCCACAGCAGTGACCACAGGCACCTCATCGGCCACCACCTGGGGCTCGATCACCGGCTGCTCAATCTGGGGCTCGTGGGGCTGAAATGAGGGCGGGGAGGAGGGAAAACCTACACAGGATAGGTTTCTGTCTTTTTTGGCCTTGAAACCTAGGTTTCTGTCCTCTGCCGTCTTTTTGCCCTTGCTGGTGAATACCTCGGCCATGGTGCGCAGCTTCTTGGACGGCTTCGCCACATCCACCCCAAGGGCTTGGGCGAAGGGCGCAGGATCACGTTCTACAGCCGCGCGTACCTCATTCCACACCGGGCTCCGCATCACAGGGTCGCCGCTGGACTTGAGGCGATCCAGCACTGCAACGGCCAGAGCCCCACGGCTCACACCGTCCAGGCGGGCGGCCTTGCGCATTCCGTAGTGCTTGGCTACTTCCTTGTAGAAATCATCCCGAAGGCGCGCCACATGAGACAGGGCCAGTAGGTTTGCCCCGCGCATCTGGCCGTCCACCAGCGGCAGCACCAGCACATGGCAATGGGGCGCAGCTTCGTCACGGTGAACGTCCGCGCTCAGGATGTTTCCGGCTCCGAAGTGCCTCTCCACCCACACCACGCACCGTTCGAAATACTCCTGGGTGTTGATCGTCGTGTCA
>CALMCS010001070.1 GCA_937862875.1 uncultured Comamonadaceae bacterium | reverse complement strand
CCGAGACCGTCTCAAGGATCTGCTCGGGCTTGCCGCCCCACAGCCAATCGTCGTCGATCAGGTTCGGATAACTGACGGCGCCGCCGCCGCCCGCCCCGTGACACGGCGCGCAATTGTCGCCGAACGCCGCCTTGCCCTGCGCTTGCGCGAAGGTGCTGGTAGCTTTCTCTGTCCCGTCAATGGCCACCGTGTAGCAGCCTGTTTTTGCGAACCCGTGCTTTTCAGCGGCTGGGCTCGTGGGGTACGCATAAGCGATTGTGTGTGCGGGCATGAAATACTCCTTGCAGAGCGAGAGCCCGCCCCAGTTGGGACAAGTCCCGCGTGGGTTGAAAAATGAAACCGGATGCCGGTTTGGTTTTACTGAGTACCCGAAAGGGTGAGGTCAGCGCCTCTTTTCTCCGCCAGCATTACGCTGAAGGTTGAAATCGGTTTTCTGAAGCGCCCTGCCCTACGTTCAAGGCGCTTGAAAAAACCACCCCCACATGCCACAAGGGCACGGGGGGTAGCTAAACGAGATCAGACTTCCAGGGCCTCTTCGGATTGCTCCAATTCGTCCACGGCCGTCAGGTCTCCCTTGCTCAAGTCCAAAGCCGTATCGATCTCGATTTGCCGCTTGCGCAACTCATCAATCCGATCCTGTTTGTCAAAGGTCTTGGCAACTTCCACCTCAAGGTCAACCGTGCGGCGCTCCAGGAACTGAAGGCGCTCATTGGCCACCGCAAGGTGACGGGGAAGGTCGCGTATTTCACTCTGCACCATTCTCACCAGCGAGTCGCCGGATTTGGTGTGGCCTAACGTGTATTCGTGGTTGCCCACAAACGTCACTGACCAGTAAAGCTCATCCGTCTGATAGACCTCGATCTTGAACCCCAGGAAGGTGCCAATCTCTTGGTCTTTGCGCAACGGTGTCTTCATCAACGCGTCCATCACCGCATTAGCCGCCTTTTCCTTGTCGCTGTACTCGGCGCCCAGCACATTCATGCTGAATGCATCGAATGCAACGGCGCTGGCAGCAGCAACGTCAGCTTCAATGTTGGCAATTTCCGCTTTCATACCCTTGATGGTCATAGGCAGGCGTGCCAGATCGGCTTTGTTGCTGAAGTTCTGACGTTCCCAGCTTTGGCGCACCACCGACAGTCGCGCCAGTTCAGAGTCCACCCCGGCCTTTTCGAGCACGAGTGGGTTGCCAGACGCAAGCGCCTTTATCTCTGCAAAAGACAACGCTGCAAGCTCTGCATCCTCGACACTTCTCAGTGCCGATCCGCCGCTCATCACTTGCGCGATGAACTTAGCTTTGCTGTGCAACAGCTGGTACATGTAAGCGTCGAAGCTCCCCTCCCGGATATACGTGTAGATCCACACTTCCTCGTTCAGGTTGCCCTGACGAATGATGCGGCCTTCACGTTGCTCCAGGTCGCTCGGCCTCCATGGGCTATCCAAGTGATGCAGGGCTACAAGCTTGTCCTGAACGTTGGTGCCAACGCCCATCTTCGCGGTACTGCCCATCAACACGCGAACAGCGCCACTCCGAACCGACGCAAACAGCGATGCCTTGAGGGAATCAGTGTCGTAGTCGTGGATGAACGCGATTTCGTGAGACGGGATGCCCATGCAGACCAGCTTCATGCGCAGGTCGTTGTAGGCACTGAACTGACCATCGTTCCGTGGAGTGGACAGATCGCAAAATACGAGCTGCACCCCCTTGGAGTCTCCGGTTTCCGTCCAGATGCGGTGCACGTTGTTCGCGCACAGCTGGATTTTGCCGGTCTCGTCGTCTTCTTCCAGCGGGTCCACCATGCGCATATCCAGGGCCGCCTTTCGGCCATCCCCGGTGATTGCAAGCATGTTGTCTTCGCTGGGCTTCACACCTCCAGAACGGATTTCCTCCGCTCTTTCGACAAGAGACTCAACAAAGCGCTTCAGCGATTCAGATGGCGGCGTCGTGACCGTGACCTTGTGGGCCTTTGGTACGGGCAGATCCAGCATCTCTGGCGTCCTGATGTCTGCCACCATGCGGAACAGCCCCATCAGCTCTGGCATGTTCACAAAGCGAGCAAATCTTGCCTGCATGCGATAGCCATTGCCGTCCGGTGCCAACTCCAATGCAGTGACAGACTCGCCGAAGTTTGCCGCCCATGAATCGAAGTTGTCGATCAT
>CALMCS010001069.1 GCA_937862875.1 uncultured Comamonadaceae bacterium | reverse complement strand
CAACGCATGGCGCCCTATATCGTCATCTCAAAACGAAGACTGCAAAACAAAGCGCAGGCAACAACTTCGTCACAAGGCTAGTTCAAGCCCCACAAAGAATCCAACAAAAACCCAAAGATCAAGTACGAGCGGGCTTCAGGTTCATTTGTCCTCCGGGCTGATGCGCTTCGCCTTTTCGGATCAGGTGGGCGCACCAGGCGGAGACTAGTCCGGCAAAGAGCACGTAGGCGCAAATCATCCATGGCTGCCCATCATTCAGCTTGAGCAGCGCCGTCGCAATGATCGGCGTGATACCCGACGCAAAAATCCCCGAGAACTGATAGACAAAAGAGATGCCCGTGTAGCGCACCTTGGCATCGAACAGATCGCAGAACAACGCCGCTTCAGGCGCATACACCATCGCGTACAGAATGCCGAACGGAATGATCGTGGCCAGCCAGATCATCATCATGTTGCCGTTGCTGGTGCTCATCAGCCAGAACGCCGGGAACGACACCAAGCCGGTGATGATCGAGCCCCACATGTACATGCGCGCACGGCCCATCTTGTCCGACAGGTAGCCAAAGATCGGGATGCTGAAACACATCACGATCGCGGCGGCCATCACCCCGATCAGCGCCTCGGAGCGCGTGATCTTGATCGTCGTGGTCAGGTAGGTGATCGAGAACACGCCGAAGACATTGAAGAACACGCCATCGATGTAACGTGCGCCCATGCCCTTGAGCACGTTGCCGGGGTAGCGGCGAATCATGTCCATGAACGGAATCGCGGTCTCTGCGTTGCGCTCCTTGATGGCCGCGAACTCAGGCGTTTCCTTGACGTGCAGACGAATGAACATGCCGACCGCCACCATCAGGCCCGACAGCAGGAACGCGACGCGCCAGCCCCAGGACATGAACTGCTCATCGGTCAAACCCCATGACAGCAGACCCACGACACCGGAGGCCATGAACAGGCCGAGCGCCAGACCAATCTGCGGCAGCGACGCATAGAAGCCGCGCTTTTCCTTGGGCGCGTATTCATACGCCATCAACACCGCGCCGCCCCATTCACCACCAAGGCCAATACCCTGTGCCACGCGCAGCAGCAACAGCAGAATCGGCGCGCCGATGCCAATCTGCGCATAGGTCGGAACGAGACCAATCAGGAAGGTCGCCACACCCATGATCATCAGCGTGATCACCAGCATGCTCTTGCGTCCGATCTTGTCACCGAAGTGGCCGAAGATCACGCCGCCCAAGGGCCGCGTCACAAAGCCCACGGCAAACGTGGTGTAGGCCAGCAGCGTGGAGATGAGCGGGTCGGCGGTGGGGAAGTACAGCTTGTTGAAAACAATGCCCGCGACGACGCCGTACAGAAAGAAGTCATACCACTCGATGGTGGCGCCGACGATGGCCGAGGTGACCACCTTGCGAATGACCCGTGGGTCGGTTGTTCCCTGATCCGTTGAATTGGCCATTTTTTGTCTCCGGTTGGAGCGCCATGAAAACCAAGACCGTTCGCCGCCACATCAGCCCACACCCGGACGGTGTCAGCCATGTGGCAGCGCTTGCTGGTTGGATGGTTTCCTGTCGCCGTTGTCATTGGTCTTTTTGTATGAAACCCGGTGCTGAGCAGCCGCTTACGCGGCAGCCAGTTGCTTAGCTGCGTCTTCGCGAATCATGTCGGCCGCCTTTTCGGCCATCATCACGACAGGCGCATTCGTATTGCCCGACACGAGTGTGGGCATGACAGAGCAATCCACAACGCGGATGCCCTTCACGCCATGAACGCGCAGTCGTGAATCGACTACGGCCATGGCGTCGTGTCCCATGCGGCAGGTGCCGCTGGGGTGGAAAATCGTGGCGCCGTTGTTGCGGCAGAACTCCAGCAATTCCTCATCGCTCTGGGCCGCAAGGCCCGGCTTCACCTCCCTTTTGACGTACGGAGCCATCGCCGGCGACTGGGCGATGGAGCGGGCCGCGCGCACCGCGGCGACATTGGTGCGGCGGTCCAGATCGGTGTCGAGATAGTTGGGCTGCATGCTCGGCGGCTGCAGCGGATCGAGCGAGCGAATGCGCACATAGCCGCGCGATTCGGGGCGCAGCTGGCACACCGACATCGTGAAGCCCGAGTACGGATGCACCTTGCCGCCGGCCATGTCGGCGGACAGCGTGGAGACGTGAAATTGAATGTCCGGCGTCTCGGTCACGGGCTTGCCGTGCTCATCACGCAGCGCATGCATGAAGCAGCCCCCCTGATTGATGCCGACCGCGAGCGGCCCCGAGCGATGAATCAACCACTCCAGCCCCAGCTTCGCCTGACCGAACAGCGTGTTCAGCTGATCGTTGGTGGTGATGGGTTTGGTGCACTCAAAACTGAGGCGAATCTGCAGGTGGTCCTGCAGGTTCTCGCCCACACCCGGCAGGTCGTGCGCGACGGGAACGCCCAGACCTTCGAGCAGCGCGCGCGGGCCGATGCCCGACAGTTGCAGCAGCTGCGGTGACTGAATCGCGCCGGCGGACAGGATCACCTCGCCGCCCGCCATCGCGGTTTTCTTCTCGCCGTTCTGGAGGTAGTTCACACCCACGACACGCTTGCCGCGCAGAACCAAGCCCGTCGCCTGCGCGTCGGTCTCGATGTGCAGATTGGAACGGCGCTTGGCATCGGACAGATAGGCCTTGGCGGTGCTGCAGCGCAGTCCGTTGCGGGTCGTGAGTTGGTAGTAGCCAGCCCCTTCCTGGGCCGCGCCGTTGAAGTCATCGGTGCGCGGCACCCCGACCTGCTGGGCACCGGCGATGAAGGCCTCGATCAACTCATGCTTGGCACCAATGTCGGACACCTTGAGCGGCCCGTTGCCGCCGTGAAACGCGCTGTCGCCGCGCTCGTTGCCCTCGGACTTGATGAAGTAGGGCAGCACGTCCTTGAACGACCAGCCCTCGTTGCCCAGAGCCGCCCAATGGTCGTAGTCCTCGGCCTGGCCGCGAATGTAGATCAGGCCATTGATCGAGCTGGAGCCGCCCAGCGTCTTGCCGCGCGGCCAGTAGATGCGGCGACCGTTCATGTTGGGATCGGGGTCGGTCTCGAACTTCCAGTTGTAGACCGAGCTCCACATCGTCTTGCCGTAGCCGATCGGCAAATGAATCCACGGCGAGCGATCCGGTGGTCCGGCTTCCAGCAGCAGAACCTGATTGTTCGGGTCTTCGCTCAAGCGCGCCGCCATCACGCATCCGGCCGATCCAGCTCCCACCACGATGTAGTCATAGTTTCTTGGGCTGCTCATGGTTTTGTCTCCTATCTCACAGTTCCATTCAGTGGAACTATTTGTTCCTTTGAATGAAACTATAGATAAAAATCCGACCCGTACAATGAGAAAAAACCCGAAGTGCTGTTATCCCGTACCCACAAAGTCATGTCGATTCACAAGCCCGCTGCTCGCCCCATGCCCCCCGCCACCAACCGCTCGGAAACCGCGGGGAGTGATGAGCCGATTTCGGTGTCCGAACGCGCCTTGTCGGTGCTCGATTTCGTGGCGCACAACGGCCGCGTGGGTTTGATGGATCTGGCCAGCGCGCTGCAACTGCCCAAGGCCACCGCATCGCGCATGTGCAGCAATCTGGAGACGCAGCAGTGGCTCAGCCGTGATGTGTCCGACCGCAGTTTTTCACCCGGTCCACGGCTGCTGAAATTGGCGCTCGCCACGCTCGAGACCGATCCACGCCGCGCGCTCCGGCACGAGGTGCTGGCGGAGCTGGTGAACGAGATCGACGAGACTTGCAACCTCACCGTGCTCGACGGTTTGAAGGTGCGCTATCTCGACCGCGTGGAGACCCACTGGCCGCTGCGCACGCAGCTCGAAGCGGGCTCGCACGTGCCGCTGCACGCGACCGCCAGCGGCAAGCTGTACATCGCGCTCATGTCGCCCGAAAAGCGCGCCACGCTGCTCCAACATTCGAACTTTCCCAAGCTCACGCCGTTCACGCTGACGGAGGCCGCAGAGATGGAAAAGGCCTGCGAGCAAATCCGCCGCGATGGCTATTCCGCCGACGTGGAAGAGTTCATGGTGGGCCTCATCGGCATGGCCGTGCCGATCCTCGATGCCAAGGGCGAATGCCGCGCCACGATGGCCTTGCACGCACCCACGGCGCGCATGAATCTGCAGGCCGCAACAGCCGCCCTGCCCGCCCTGCGCAGAGCCGCAGAGCGCGTGAAGCCGTTGCTGTTCTAAGTCTCTAGCATTCGACGATGTTGACGGCGAGGCCTCCGCGTGAGGTCTCTTTGTATTTGGTCATCATGTCAGCTCCGGTCTCGCGCATGGTCTTGATGACTTGATCGAGGCTGACGTGGTGCGTGCCGTCACCGCGCAGCGCCATGCGAGCCGCGTTGATCGCCTTCACTGCGGCGAGCGCGTTGCGTTCGATGCACGGAATCTGCACCAGCCCGCCGACCGGGTCGCAGGTCAATCCCAGGTGGTGTTCCATGCCGATTTCGGCGGCGTTTTCCACCTGCGCGGGCGTGCCACCCAACACGGCGCACAGGCCCGCTGCCGCCATCGAACAGGCGACGCCGACTTCGCCCTGACAACCCACCTCGGCCCCGGAGATCGACGCGTTTTCCTTGTAGAGAATCCCCACCGCTCCGGCCGTCAGCAAGAAGTCAATCACCCCTTGCTCGGTCGAGCCAGCAATGAAGCGTGCGTAGTAATGCAGCACCGCCGGCACGATGCCTGCTGCACCGTTGGTGGGAGCCGTCACGACGCGCCCACCGGCCGCGTTTTCCTCGTTCACGGCCAATGCGAACAGATTCACCCAGTCGATCACCTGCAGCGGATCGGAGAGCACATCGGGCGATGCCTCGAGCGCCTTGAGCAGCGCCGGTGCACGCCTGCGCACCCGAAAGCCGCCCGGCAGTTCGCCGCCGGTGTGACAACCGCGCTCCACGCAGCGCTGCATGGCCTCCCAGATCTTGAGCAGGCCCGCATCGATCTCGGCGTCGCTGCGCCAGTGCCGCTCGTTCACGCGCATCACCTGGCCAATCGTGAAGCCGTTGTCGCGCGCCTGCTCCAGCAGTTGTTCGCCACTGTGAAACGGAAGCGGCAACACCTCCGTATCGGGTGCAATCTCGGCTTGTCGCTGCGCGTCGCTGGCGGCCTCTTCGCTCACGATGAAGCCACCGCCGACGGAGAAATACACTTGTGATTCCAGCACCGCGCCCGCTGCATCGAAGGCTTCGAAGCGCATGCCGTTGGCGTGAAACGGCAAGGTGATTTCGGGCTTCAGCAGCAGATCGGCCTTTTCCTGAAACGAGATGCTGGGCCCGTCGGCCAACGGCAGGGTTTCGGTGCGCCGCACCTGCGCGACAAAGCCATCCACGGCATCGATATCCACGGTGTCGGGTGCAAAACCGGCCAGCCCCAACATCACGGCAATATCGCTGGCGTGACCCCGCCCCGTCGCGCCCAGCGAGCCATACAGCTCGGAGCGCACACGCGTCACCGCATGCAACACGTTGTGGCTGGCCAGCCGCAGCGCAAACTGGCGCGCGGCCCGCATCGGCCCGACCGTGTGCGAGCTCGATGGCCCGATGCCAATCTTGAACAGATCAAAAACGCTGACCGCCATACCGACCCCCGACGACAATTAGGTGCCCGATTGTGGACCGTTCGGGCCGTTGGAATACGGCGGTAAACCCACATGCCACCAGGTGGGTAGCAAGCGCCGCACTTCGCCGCGCGCAAAGCGGTCATCGATCAGATGAATCACGCCCTCGTCCTCGGGCGTGCGGATCACGCGGCCTGCGGCCTGCACCACCTTTTGCAGGCCCGGATAGAGATAGGTGTAGTCGTAGCCCTGGCCCTCGAACAGCGTGTTCATGCGCGCGCTGATCTGCTCGTTCACCGCATTGAATTGCGGCAGTCCCAGGGTCGCCAGAAACGCGCCGATCAGCCGCTTTCCGGGCAGGTCGATGCCTTCGGCAAATGCGCCGCCCAGCACCGCAAAACCGATGCCGGCACTGGTCTCGGTGAACTGCTCCAGAAACTCGCGCTGCTGTGCCTCGCCCATGCGACGCGATTGCCGCCAATGGGTGATTTTCGGATGCCTTTGCGCAAACGCGTCCGCGACCTGCTGCAGGTACTCATAACTGCTGAAGAACGCCAGATAGTTGCCGGGCCGCGCCACAAACTGCTCGGCCATCAAGCGCACCATGGGTTCGATCGATTGGGCGCGGTGCGCATAGCGCGTGGAGATATGCCGCGCAATCTGCACCTGCAGTTGCTGCGCGCTGAACGGCGACGCTACGTCGAGCGTGACATGATCGTCCGGCAGCCCGAGCAGGTCGGCGTGATAGTGCATGGGCTGCAGGGTCGCCGAGAACAGCGTCGCGGCGTGCACCTTGGCCCAGCGCTCGCGCAGATGCGGCGCGGGCACCATGTTGCGCACGCAAATGTCGGTCTCGCCGTCCTTGGCGTGGGCGTCCTTGCGGCGCTGCAGATCGATGATGGAGTGCTCGCCAAAACTCTCGAGCAGGCGCATCACCTGCAGCGCCTCCATCTGAAACGCCTGCAGGTCCGCATCCAGCGTGTCGGGATGGTCCGCAAAATGCTCGCCGATCGCCTGCACGCACTGCGTGAGCGCGCTCAGCAACTTCGGCGGAAACTCCGCATGCACGGCGTAGTCGCCCGCCTGCTCCTTGCTCAGCGCGGTCCACTGGCGCTTCACTGCGGTCAGCGCCTTCTTGACGCGCGGCGCGGCCTCGGCCGTGGACGATTTTGCCGCCAGCTTCAACGACTGCGGCTGCAGCTCGGCGCTGTACATGCTGCGGGCGCGCTCCAGCAGGTTGTGGGCCTCGTCCACCAACAGCGCCACGCGCCAGTCATTGGCCAGCGTGAACGCGTGCAGCAGGCCGCCAAAGTCGAAGAAATAGTTGTAATCGCCCACCACCACATCGACCCAGCGCACCAGCTCCTGGGACAGGTAGTACGGGCAGATGCCATGCACCAGCGCGACCGAGCGCACGCTCTCCTGATCGAGCAACTGCGAGGGTTCGGCCAGCGCATCGGCACGGGCTTCGGGCAGGCGGTCGTAGAAGCCGCGGGCCAGCGGGCAGGCGTCGCCATGGCAGGCCGTTCCGGGCAGCTCGCAGGCCTTGTCGCGCGCCACCATTTCCAGCACGCGAATCGGTGCGGCGCTCTGGTCCCGCAAATCCCGCAAGGCATCGAGCGCCAACTGCCGGCCCGAGGTCTTGGCGGCGAGGTAGAACAGCTTGTCGACACTCTGCCCGGGCAGGGCCTTGAGCGCCGGGAAGATCGTGCCGGCCGTCTTGCCGATGCCCGTGGGGGCCTGCGCCAACAGCACGCGGCGCTTGGAGGTGGCGCGGTACACCGCCTCCGCCAGCTCACGTTGACCGACCCGGAACTCCCCGTGCGCAAACGTCAATGCGCGCAGCGCCGCGTCGCGCTCCTGGCGGTGCGCCGCCTCTTGCCGCGCCCAGGCGATGAACTGGCGGCACTGCGCCTCGAAATGCTCGCGCAGATCTTTGGCCTGCCACTGCTCCACAAATTCGGTTTCGCGCTCGGTGTCGATGTCGAAATAGATCAGCGCCACATCGAGCTGCGCCAAGTCGCGCGCCTTGCACAGCAGCCAGCCATACATGCGCGCCTGCGCCCAGTGCAGCGCGCGCAGCGAGGGCGACTGCCGATCGAGACGGCCCTTGTGGGTCTTGATTTCTTCGAGCCGCTTGCGCCGTGCATCAAACCCGTCGGCGCGGCCGCGCACCTCGAGCTGTTCGAACCAGCACGAGAGCGCGATTTCCGACTCGTAGTGTGCGCCGCGCCGCGCCGCCACCTGCTGGTGACCGGCGATGCCCTCGAGCGCCGTGGGCGCAGGCGTGAAGCGCAGATCCAGATCGCCCTGCTTCGCCGTGAACGCACACAGCTCGCGCACCGCAATGCGATACGCCGCGGGCTCGGTTGGCAACTCAGCGGGCGTCGTCATCGTGTGGTGGCTCTTCAAGCCCGGCCTGCTCACCCAGCAGCCCCTGGGCGCGCCGCGCTTCCTCGTCCAGCTGCAGCGGCGTGGCCTTGCACAGCGCCATCCAGACGGCAAAGGGCAAGGCGCAGGGGACATGTTTGGCGGGGCGCAGCAGCTCAAAGCGCGGGTGGTCATCCACATCGCCGTGCATGACCCAGACGCCGTATTCCTCGGGCAGCTCCTCGGGTTGGGCGACGCCCGCCGGGAAGACGTAGTAGCACTCCTCGCTCAGCCATTGGTAGGCATGGCGCTTGGCCGCATGCCGCAGGTCCGACAGCAGATCGGCGCGGCTGGCCTTCACCTCGTGCACCATGGGCTGCAGATAGGTCGGGACCGAGGTCTTGCGAATCGAAAACAGATCGGGCCGCGCCACCCGCCAAATGCGACTGGCCGCGCGTTGCAGGGACGGGGGCTGCGCCGCCTCGTCGGCCCACAGCATGTCGGTGCTGGGCAGCGCGAGCGGGGTGTGGATGGCCGGAGCAGCGACATCGCTCTGCGCCGCGTGCGCCGCGTCACCAGGGGGTTGTTCCGCCGGAGCGTCCAGCGCGGCTCGCAGCGCCAGCTCGCGCCAGACGATGCGACCCGCAGGCAGCAACTGCTGCTGTGCGAAACGGTGCTCGATGCGGTCATGCAGGCTCGCCGCGCGCGTGCCCTGCTGCCGCACATCGGCCAGCAGCGCAATGGCGACGTCGCTCAGCCGCAGCTGCTCGTGTCCGTCGGGGGTGGTGTGGCGCTGGAGCAGGCCAGCCGCCAGCAGATCGATCTCCAGCGCATCCTGACAAGGCCAACCCGACGAGCGCCAGATGTGCATCAGGCGCATGCGTTGGTGGCGTGTGAGCGAGGTCGCGGTCATAGGCAGAGTGAGCAAAACACTGGATGAATACCCATATGTTAACGCTCACCGCCCCGGGACGCCATCCGCCGGTGAGTCCCTACTGGGGACTCGCCGATTCGGTCAACGAATCACTCCGTCGCTGCGGCGGCCTTGGTGCCGCCAGCCGCCTGCGAGGCGGCTTCGTTCATGGCGTTCTTCACCAGATCGGCGTCGAGCGGCTGGGCCGCTTCCTGGTTCTTCAGGACCAGACCCGTGCGGTCAGCCGCCGAGTTGGTGATGCGGCGCGCAATCAGCATGTCATACGCTTCCGTCGACGAGCGACCGGCGAAGCCTTCACCGTCGTTCACGCTGTACTGGAAGAAGCTGGTGCGAATCGACTGGCCGTAGGTATTGAATTGCAGGCACATCACGTTGCCGGCATTCGGGCCACGCACCAGGTTCTCGCAGGCGTACTGGTTATCGGTCGAATTGATGATGCCGGTGCCGTAATCCGAGCGGCCCTGGATCCGTTCCAGCTTGAAGAAATCCACCCGGTCGTTGGCAGCCGACTGATCGTTGACCGCCGACAGCAGCCAGAACCCACGCAGGCTGTTGGGCTCTGTGTTGTAGGCGAAGCTGAAACGGTTGATCTCTTTTTCCGGCTCATTCGGGAAGGTGATGTAGCCCTTGGTGCCCGAGATGAAGCGCATCGACACCACGCCCGCATCGCCATCCGGCGTGCCATTGCGCGCACCGCTGCCGAAGTAGCGGCCATTGCGGTACTTGTTCAGAACGCCGGTATAGCGCTCATTGGCATAGCGCCCCGCCGTCAGGTAGAAGGTCGGGTAGCCGCTCGAGTCATACGCATACATCTGCATGACCAAGGTCGTGTCCTGCACATCGAGCCCAAAACCGCGACCAGGCTGGCCATTGTTCTCGGAAGTCACCACCCACGTGCCCGCTTGCGGGACAAACGCCTGGGCCACTCCAGCGGTCAACAGGGCACCCAAAATCATCAGCTTTTTCAACATATTCTCTCCGTCGTGTCACGCCGCATCTTGCTTCTGACAAGGCGCGGCCATGATCGATTGTCTAAACACATAGCAAATTAGAGCATGAGAAATGAAAGCTACTTCACCAATTCCGGGGATTGGGTAACCGGGAGTAAACAGGCTCAATCCCGTGGGTTCACCGTGTAGTCCTGCAGCGCCGCGTTGTGCAGTGCGTCATACAGGCGCGCCAGATCGTAGACCGATCCCCAGGCGGGTTTGTTCTTGATGAACAGACCCGTGCCGTCGCCCGAAGGACTCGTCAGCCGCCGCACCACCAGCAGATCCGAGGCCGTCGCGGCCGTCGCGCCCGCCTGGCCCTCGCCATCGTTCACGCTGTAGGTATAGCGAAACGCGCGGATCGCCGTGCCACTCGCGTTGAGCTTGATGCACACCACATAGCCCGCATTCGGCCCACGCAGAATGTTCTCGCAGCCGAACAGAAAATCCTTGGTCGTGAGCACCCCGTTGCCCAGATCGGTCGGCTCCAGCGGTTCCGACAGATCGGCCACATCCACCTGATTGCTCGTCGCCCCCAGCGAGGCGAACATCCACATGCCCTTCAGGCTGCTGGACGCATTGGTGTAGCCAAAGTTGTAACGCGAAATCGCCTTTTCGGATTCACCGGGAAAGGTGATGAAGCCCTTGCTTCCGGACACAAAGCGCATGGCCACCGCGCCCGTCTTGGCGGTTTCCGTTCCGACCAGCTCGCCACTGCCAAAGTAGCGACCGCCCTTGTATTGAACCAGCGAGATCGACGTCTTGTGGTCCGTCAGCGTCCCGGCCCCCAGATAGAACGTCGGCGCGCCGCTCTTCTCGTAGGCGTACATCTGGATCACCAGCGTGGAGTTCTGCACATCGAGGCCAAAGCCCCGCCCCGGCTTGCCGTTGAGCTCGGCATCGACCACCCAGGTCCCGGTCTGCGGCGTGAAGGCGTGGGCCACGCCCGCGGCGAACATCGCCCCTGCAAAAATGATTTTTTTCAGCATCTTGGTCACTCTGCGTGTGAAGACATAAGGTGTTTTCTATACATCACCCAATGCACAAGCATTGACCAAATGTATTGATTAACTACGATATGTAATCACTAATGCAGCGCAGCTCAACTGGATTTGACTAAAACGGAGCAGTCCTGATAGCAAAAGCCAGCGCAAAAGCATCAACCGGGGCTCACACACACCCGCAACACCTCAGCCCCATACGCCTCGAACTTCTTCGCTCCAATGCCCGAAATCCCGTGCAATTCTTCGAGCGAAGTCGGGTTGCGCTCGGCAATCGCCGCCAGCGTGGAGTCGTGAAAAATCACAAATGCCGGCAGGTTGTGCTCGCGCGCCACCTCGGCGCGCCAGGCCTTCAGGTTGATGAAGCGCACTTGGCCGTCCTGGTTCAGGCTTTCGGCGGCGACGGAGAGTTTCAAGCCCGTCTTCTTGGTGCGCTTGGCGGGCGCGTTCGCCGTGCCTTCGCGCAGCTGCACCGATTGCTCTCCGCGCAGGACCGGGCGGGAGCCGCTGGTGAGGCTCAGGGTGTCGAAGCTGTGGCCGCTTTCCAGCATCACCTTTTGCAGGCCCACCGCGCCGGTGGCCAGCAGCTGGCGCAGCACGCCGCGCAGTTGCGGCTCTGAGTATTCTTTGCCGAGGCCGAAGGTGGACAGCTTTTCGTGGCTGAACTGTTTGACCTTGTCGGTGTCCTTGCCGCGCACGATGTCCATGATGTGGCCCGTGCCGAACGAGATGCCGCTGGCCTCGTGCACGCGGTAGATCGTCGACAGCAGCTTGCGGGCGGCGTCGGTGCCGTCCCAGACTTCGGGTGGGTTCAGGCAGTTGTCGCAGTTGCCGCAGGGCTCGGATGCTTCGCCGAAGTACGAGAGCAGGCGCACGCGGCGGCAGTCGGTGGCCTCGGCGAGGGCCAGCAGCGCGTCGAGCTTGCCGCGCATCACCCCCTTGAATTCTTCGGCCGCCGGGCTTTCGTCGATCATGCGGCGCTGGTTCACCACGTCGTTCAGGCCGTA
>CALMCS010001068.1 GCA_937862875.1 uncultured Comamonadaceae bacterium | reverse complement strand
GAAGCAAAAGGAAGTGACTGCGCCGCCGGGCGCAATCCCGGCTCCGGGAAAAAAAGACAACAAAGCTGCCAAAAACAAAGAACAAAAAACCAGCCACAACCAATCACCCACAAACACCATCAAACCCAAATTCAGCTTATTCTCAACAACACAACACCACACAACACTGCACAACAAAGCAGGAAACGCACCAACACAGTGCAGTAAAGAACAACGAGCAGAAAGCCCACGCCATGACCACGAAATTCACGCTGAACGGTAAACCAACTTCCGTAGAAGTTGACCCCTCCACCCCCATTCTCTGGACCCTGCGCGACACGCTAGGCATGACAGGCACCAAGTTCGGTTGCGGCATGGCCCTCTGCGGTGCCTGCACCGTGCATCTGGACGGCCAGGCCATCCGCTCCTGCGTGACTCCCGTCTCGGCAGCCGAAGGCAAAAAGATCACCACGATCGAAGCCCAGGCCACAGACAAAGTAGGCAAGGCAGTAGAAGACGCCTGGGTCCGCAACGACGTGGCCCAATGCGGCTACTGCCAAAGCGGCCAGATCATGAGCGCGACCGCCCTGCTCAAGCAGAACAGCAAACCCACCAACGCTGACATTGACGGTGCCATGGCAGGCAACATCTGCCGCTGCGGAACCTACACCCGCATCCGCGCTGCCATCCATGACGCCGCCAAGACCCTGGCCGCCTGAACGTCCACGAAAGTAGAGCAAGCACCATGTACACCCTCAACGACTCGCTTCGCGCCGTTCAATCCAACGACGACAACGCTGACGTAGACGCAGACGCAAACACGTCCAAAGCACTGCCACTCGCCCGCCGCTCCTTCCTCAAGATGACCACCGCCTCGGGCTTTGCGCTCGGCGTGTTTCCGATCGCTGCGCTGGCGCAGCAGGCAAACGGTGCAGCAGCCACTGGCGAACTGAACGCCACGCAGCAACCTGCGGCGTTCGTGAAGATCGACCGTGATGGCATCGTCACCATCACCATCAACCGCCTCGACTTCGGTCAGGGCGTGCAGACCGGTCTGCCCATGATCCTCGCCGAAGAGCTGGACGCCGATTGGTCCAAGGTCCGCAGCGTCCACGGCAATGCCGACCCGGCGTACGCCGATCCGGTGATGAAGTTCAACCTGACTGGTGGCTCGTCGGCCATCAAGAATTCGTACATTCAATACCGCGAACTCGGTGCACGTACACGTTCCATGTTGCTGGCCGCTGCGGCCAAACGCTGGGGCGTGAGCGCCGATTCGCTGCGCACGCAAAATGGCCAGGTGATTGGGCCGAAGGGCAAGAAGCTGGGTTATGGCGAGCTGGCCGATGCCGCGATGAAGATGCCGGTTCCGCTCAAGGTAACGCTCAAGGATCCCAAAGACTTTCGCATCATTGGACATGCCACCGGCCGCATCGATGCGCGCGCCAAATCGAGCGGTGCGCAGTCCTACGGTATCGATACGCCGCTGCCCGGCCTGTTGACCGCCGTGGTCGCGCATCCGCCCGTATTCGGCAGCAAGCTCACCGCCGTGGATGACAGCGCGGCCAAGGCGATTCGCGGTGTGCGTGCCGTCGTTCGCATTCCCAGCGTGCTGGGCGGCGAAGTGGTTGCCGTGGTGGCCGATGGGTATTGGCCTGCCAAGCAGGGGCGCGATGCGCTCAAGCTGGAGTGGGATGCGTCGGGTGTGGGCAAGGTGGATTCTGCCGCGCAGCTGGTGCAGTACCGCGAGCTGGCGCAGAAGACCGGTGCCATCAAGTACGACGCCGATATGTCCCCACTGTCCGGCGCGGCGCACAAGATCAGCGCGGAATATCTGTTTCCGTATCTGGCGCACACCGCCATGGAGCCGCTCAACTGCACGGTGCACATCACCGGCCAGGGCGCTGCGGCCAAGGCCGATCTGTGGGTGGGCACACAAGCACCCGGATGGGAGGTGGCCACGGCCGCGCGCATTCTGGGGATCGATGTGAAGAACGTGAGCGTGCATATTCCGATGGCCGGTGGCGGCTTCGGTCGCCGTGCCACGCCCGCTTGCGACTACGTGAGCGAAGCCTGCCAGATCGCCAAGGCCACGCGCGCCGCGGGGATCGATGCGCCGGTGCGCATGCTGTGGAGCCGCGAGGACGATGTGAAGGGTGGTTTCTACCGTCCCATGCACTTGCACCGCGCCGAAATCGGTTTCGACGCCCAAGGCAAGGTGCTGGCGTGGGACCACGTCATCGTCGGGCAGTCAATTGCCAAGGGCACGGCCTTCGAGGGCTTCATGATCGCCAACGGTGTGGACACCACTACTGTCGAAGGCATGCGCGAACCGTATGAAGTGCCGATGCGTCTGTCAGCCCATCAGCCGGTGCTCAACGCGCCCGTGCTGTGGTGGCGCAGCGTGGGCTCCACGCATACCGCGTATGTGATGGAAACGCTGATCGACGAGATCGCGACCACCGTGGGCCAGGACCCTGTTGCGTACCGCATGGAGCAGTTCGGCGACAAGAACCCGCGCCACAAGGCGGCGCTGCAATTGGCGGTGGACAAGTCGGGCTACGGCAAGCGTCAGCTCGCACCGGGCCGCGCCTTTGGCGTGGCCGTGCACAAGTCGTTCGATACGGTGGTGGCCTATGTGGTGGAAGCCTCCATGGAAAACGGTGCGCCCAAGCTGCACTCCGTCACCGCTGCCGTGCACTGCAATCTGGCAGTCAACCCGCGCAGTGTGGAGGCGCAGGTTCAGGGTGGGGCCTTGATGGGTCTGGGCACTTGCCTGCCCGGCGCGGCCATCACCTTCAAGGACGGCGTGGTCGAGCAGAGCAACTTCCACGACTACACGGTCGCGCGATTGACGGACATGCCGGAGATTGCGGTCCATATCGTGCCGAGCGCCGATGCGCCTACGGGCATGGGCGAGCCGGGTCTGCCACCGCTGGCACCGGCGTTTGCCAATGCGATTGCCAAGGTCAGCGGCAAGCGCCTGCGCGAGTTGCCATTCAAGATGGCTTGATGGATTGACCTGCTGATGGATTGAGAATCCTTGGGGCATCCCACCGGTGCCCCAAAGGATCTCATCTCAAAGTACGCCGGCTACCAGGCGCAGGACGCGGTCACATTTGGCCGCGAGGGACTCGTCGTGCGTCACCATCACAAAGGCGGTGCCGCGTTCGCGGGCGAGTTGCAGCATGAGTTGGAAAACGCCGTCGGCCGTGCTGCGGTCGAGATTGCCCGTGGGCTCGTCGGCCAGCACGCAGGCGGGTGAGGTGACCAGTGCACGGGCGATGGCCACGCGTTGGCGCTCACCACCGGAGAGCTCCGCGGGACGGTGGTGCAGGCGCTGCGCCAGGCCGACCGAGGTGAGCATGGCATCGGCCCGCTCCGAACAATGATCGTACGGCAGGCGGCGAATGCGCAGTGGCATGCCGACGTTGTCGCGGGCGCTGAACTCGGGCAGCAGGTGGTGGAACTGGTAGATGAATCCCAGATGCTCGTTGCGCATTTTTCCCTGCTTGTCGGCAGAGAGTTTGCTGAGGTCCTGCCCCTTCAACTCCACGGTCCCCGACGTCGGCGCATCGAGGCCGCCCAGCAGATGCAGCAAGGTGCTCTTGCCGGAACCGGACGCACCCACAATCGCCAGCGTCTCGCCGGCATGCACGTCGAGGTCGATGCCGTGCAGCACGGTGACGTCGAGTCGGCCTTCTTCAAAGCGCTTGGTCAGGCCGCGTGCGCGCAGCACGACCTGCGGGTTGTTGTTATTGTTATTACTATTACTCATAGCGCAGCGCCTCGGCAGGATTCACACGGCTGGCGCGCCAGCTTGGATACAGGGTGGCCACAAAGGCCATGATCAGGGAGATGATCGCAATCGGCATGATGTCGCTGCGCTGCGGCTCGCTCGGCATCTTGCTGATCAGGTAGATGTCCTTGGGCAGGAAGGTGGTGTGCAGCATCTGCTCGATCGCGGGCACGATCACGTCGATGTTGAATGCAATCAGCAAGCCCAGTGCCAGCCCCGCCACGGTGCCGATCACGCCGACCATGGCACCCTGCACCACGAAGATACCCATGATGCTTTTGGGGCTCGCGCCCAGGGTGCGCAGAATCGCGATGTCGGCGCGCTTGTCGGTCACCGTCATCACCAGCGTGGACACCAGATTGAAGGCCGCCACCGCCACGATGAGCGTGAGGATGATGAACATCATTCGCTTCTCGACCTGCACCGCTGCGAACCAGGTCTTGTTCTGCTGCGTCCAGTCGCGGATCAGCAGATTGCCCGAGAGCGTGTGCACGAGTTGCATCGCCACTTCCGGGGCCTGGTGCAGATCGCGCAGCTTCAGGCGCACGCCGGTTGGGCCTTCCAGGCGGAAGAACTTTTCTGCGTCGATGTGGTGCATCAGCACCAGCGTCGAGTCATATTCGTAGTGGCCGGAATTGAACGTGCCCACCACCTTCATCTGTTTGAGACGCGGCACCACGCCGGCCGGAGTGACCTGGCCCGACGGCGCAATCACCGTGACCAGATCGCCGGGCAACACGCCCATCGAACGCGCCAGTTCGCTGCCGAGAACCACGCCGAACGAGCCGGGCACCAGCGCCTGCAGGCCCTGCACGTGGTCGGAGGTCAGGTCGGTGACCTCGCCTTCGAGCGCCGGATCGATGCCGCGCACCAACGCGCCCTTGACGTCGTCACCGCGCCCGAGCAGCGCCTGGGCGGCGACAAACGGCGCCGCGCCGATGACGTTCGGATTCTGGCGCGCCTCGCGCAGCGTGAGCGGCATGTCGACCAGCGCCGCGCCGTGGGGCGCGAAGATTTCGATGTGCGAGACGACGCTGAGCATGCGGTCGCGCACCTCTTTCTGAAAGCCGTTCATCACGCTGAGCACGATGATGAGCGCGGCCACGCCCAGCGCGATGCCCAGCATCGACACACCTGAAATGAAAGAAATAAAGCCGTTGCGCCGCGTGGCCCGGCCTGCCCGGGTATAGCGCCAGCCCAGAGCCAGTTCGTAAGGAATTTGCATGGTGATTGAAAGCATGACGCAGGCCGGTGCCTTTTCCACAAAACGCGAAAAAAGCAAATTCCGGCCCGCTTATGCGTGTGGATTGTGGCATCCCGGACAATAGACCCCATGTCGGACGCCCCCCATTTACTCATTCCCCTCGCCGCCAGCCCCGCCCCGGGCTGCCAGCAGACGCTCAAAGACCTGCCCTTGCCGCACCTGGATCGCCTGCTCGCGCGCCTGTCGCAGGTCAGCAAGGACAGCGGGGAAGAAACCGATTTTTCGCCCCCACACGAGCGCGCGCTGGCCCGTGAGCTGCAACTGCCCGTCTCCCACGGCGGCATCACGCCCTGGGCCGCATGGCA
>CALMCS010001067.1 GCA_937862875.1 uncultured Comamonadaceae bacterium | reverse complement strand
GAACCTGATGAACAGCGATGTATCGACCCGCGTCTTCACCAGCTACCGCGGCTGAGACCCGCGCGCACAACTTCTGGAGAAACTCATGAAAACGATTCTGTCTATTCTTGCCCTCAGCGCTGCGCTGGCCACCCCTGCTTTTGCGCAGGACCATTCTGCCCACTCCGGTCACGGCGACCACAGCGCAGCGGTTGCCACTGCCCCCGGCACTGAAGCTGTGCTGACCGCTGGTGAAGTCACCCGCGTCGATGCCCGTAGCGGCAAGCTCACCATTCGCCATGAGGAAATCAAGAACCTGGACATGCCGCCCATGACCATGGTGTTTGCGCTGGCTGAATCAGCCAAGCCTGCAGCCATCAAGGCTGGCGACAAAGTACTGTTCCACGCCGAAGAAAAAGAAGGCGCATTGATCATCACGCGCATTCAACCGGCATCCTGATGGCTGGATCAGTGTGGCAAACGGTCTGTGGATTCAAGCAATCGATGCAACACGTTCGTTAAACATCGCAGCCGGAATCGGGTAGCGGCCTCACCTGGCCGCTTCTTCGCGAATCCAATCCAAGAACACACGAACTTCATTGCGGTCATTCGCTCCAGGCTGTGTCACCGCATAGTAGGCGAACCTTGCCGGCCAGGGCTTGTCCAGCACCTGAATGAGTCGGCCTGCAGCGATTTCCTCGCGGGCATAGGCCTGAGGCACCAGCGCCAGGCCCTGCCCGGCTTCTGCGGCGCGGATGAGCAGAAAGTCATCATCAAATGCGCTACCGCGCTCCGCGCGTGCGTCATTGGCCACCTCGTGCGCTTTCAACCAAAGCGGCCAATCTGCGCGGTCTCCGTCATGCAGCAGGGGATAGTCAAGGCAATCGCTCGCCTCCTTGATCTCTGCCTGATGGGCACTCAAAAACTCGGGTGAAGCGACGGGCGTCAAAACCGGTGCCATGAGAAAAGTCACCTCAAGCCCGGGATAGTCTCCCAGTCCATGACGTAAGGCGACATCCACACGATCTCGTCTCAGATCCACCAGCTCCGACGTGGCTTCCACGCGAATTTCGATGTCCGGATGCAATTGCTTGAAACGCCCCAGTCGAGGCACCAGCCACGACGCCGCAAATGTTGCGACGGTGCTGACCGTCAGGCTGCGTCTTCCTTTGCTGCGCTCCAAGGCATGCATCGTTTGGTCAATTTGAAGAAACGCGTCAAGCAAGCTGGGGTACACGCTCGCGCCGACCTCCGTCAGGCGCATGCCAAGGCGTTCGCGCTCCAGCAATACCACTCCCAGGCGGTCTTCCAGCACTCGAATCTGCTGGCTTACGGCTCCGGGTGTGACATGCAGTGCCTGCGCGGCCGCCTTGACGCTTTTGCGCTGACCGACCTCTACAAATGTGCGCAGCGCCTGCAAGGGATAGTTCATTTTTAACTTTAGTTTTTCTAAATTTATCAAGAAGAAATAATCGCTTTATATGCAGCTATCTAAGTATGAAAATTTGCAACGACAACGATTTATTTATATTTAGTTTATCTGCATATTCAATGTTGCATCTCTACACCGACAGCTCCCCTAATGGCTTTAAAGCGACGATTGCGCTTGAAGAGCTTTCTCTGCCTTATCACCTGCACCATGTGCGCATCGATGAAGGCGAGCATCGTCAACCCGCGTTTCTCGCACTCAACCCACATGGACGCATTCCGGTACTCGCTGACAGCGAGACCGATATCGTGCTGTTTGAATCGGCGGCGATTCTTTTGTACTTGGCGGACAAGACTGGAAAGCTGTTGCCAACGGAGCCACAGGCCCGCTGGGAGGCCATCAAGTGGTTGCAGTTCCATGCATCCAGCATCGGCCCGCTGCTGGGTCAGCGCGTGCACTTTGAGTGGTTTGCGAAGGAGCCCATCCTGCCAGCCATTGAGCGTTATCAGCGCCTGACGAAAGAGGTGTTTGCGGTCCTGGATCACGCCTTGGCTAGCCGCACATACTTGGCTGGCGAGGACTATTCCATCGCCGACATTGCCCATTTCGGCTGGATGCATATCGCACGAATCATCGGTTTGGACTTCAGCCAGCACCGCCACCTCAGTGCATGGTACGCGCGGGTCGCAGATCGACCGGCAGTGCGCAAAGGAGTCACGCTGCCCGCACCGGCAACCGGTGCATGAATGAACATCACGCAAGTCCAAGAATGAATCCCTCCAAAATCTCTCAGCACACGAGCGGCTCCTCCTATGCCGCATTTTTCGGGCATCCCGGCTACCGGCGCATGTTTGCACCAGACAGGTTGACCTTGGGTATCTTCCTGCCACTGCGCCTATACAAAGGCGATATGTCAGTGCTTCGTGGTCAGGCGGACCTCGTCGCAGAAATCGACAGACAGGGCTTTGCCGCCGTGTGGGTGCGTGATGTACCGTTGTTCGATCCGTCGTTTGGCGATGCCGGGCAGGTGTTCGACCCCTTCACTTACCTGTCCTACTTGGCAGCTCGAACAAAGAAGGTGGCGTTGGCAACGGGCAGCGCCGTCATGTCCTTGCGGCACCCGATTGATTTGGCAAAAGCAGCCACCACCATTGACCAGCTTTCCGGCGGCCGTTTGGTCATGGGCGTCGCATCGGGCGACAGGCCTATCGAGTTTCCAGCCTATGGCTTGGAACACAGTGCCCGGGCAGAGCGTTTTTCCCAGGCGCTGTCCTATGTGCGCAGGCTCATGCATCCCGGCCAGCTGGACATCGACTCTCCGCTGGGACGTTTTGAGGGAGCAGAGTTTCTTCCCAAGCCTGTGTCCGCAAGCATTCCGCTGATGGTGACAGGCTCATCCGGGCAGTCATTGGAGTGGATTGCCGAGCATGCCGATGGGTGGTTGACCTACCCCAATGCAACCCATACCCCTCGGGGACCCCAGCACCTGGCAGAAAAAATTCGCGCCTGGCGTGACCTTATCCCTGGCGGTGCGTTCCGGCCACACATGACGAACGAGTGGATCGATCTGGTGGATGACCCAGACCATCCCCGAACCCCACTGCACGGAGGTTATGTTCTACGCAC
>CALMCS010001066.1 GCA_937862875.1 uncultured Comamonadaceae bacterium | reverse complement strand
CAACCTGCAGGCGATCGATAGCCGGGGCGTGTTCCAGTTCTACCCGATGATCAACTTGTGGTACGACATCCAGACCGCGCTCGATGCGGGACTCAAGCTGGTCCACCTGACTGCCCAGGCAGTGAGTGTCGCGGACATTTCGCAGAAGGGCTTCGGCAAGCCTTTCACCAATACCCTGGCCAATGCTGCTGCTACCTATGACATGCAGACCAAGCATGCGCAGCTGTTTGGTGGCACTGGGCGCTATCAGTACAGCGCTCGCGAAACCGTGCAGGCCGTACGGGCCTATGCGCAGTCGGAGCCGCTCAAGGCCGCATCGGGAGCACAGGCATGAGGCTGGCGATTTCCAATATCGCGTGGGAGACCACCGAGGACGAAGTCATCGCTGAACTGCTTGCGCGTTTTGCCGTGGATGCGATTGATATTGCACCGGGCAAATACTTCCCGGAGCCTGCCAAGGCCACGGACGCAGAGATTGCGCAGGTCAAGGATTGGTGGGCGCAACGTGGTATTGCATTGACCGGCATGCAGGCACTGTTGTTTGGCACGACGGGCCTGAATGTCTTCGGCTCCGTACAAAGCCAGGCGGCCTTGCTGCAACACCTGGCGGGCGTGTGCCGCATTGGCGCAGGCCTGGGTGCAACACGGATTGTATTTGGCTCGCCAAAGAACCGAGATCGCAGTGGTTTGACCGACCAGCAGGCGCAGGATGGCGCTGTGGCGTTCTTCCGGCAATTGGGTGATATCGCCCAGGCGAGCGGTGTGACGATCTGCCTGGAGCCCAACCCCACCTGCTACGGGGCGAACTTCATGACCAACAGTGCACAAACCGCAGTGGTGGTGCGGGCAATCGACCACCCGGCGATCCGCATGCAACTGGATACCGGGGCGCTTGCGATCAACGGTGAAGACCCATTCACCGTGCTTGAGGATTGTGCCGAGTTGATCGGGCATATCCACGCCAGTGAACCAGACTTGCTCCCGCTGGGTGACGGCGGTACTGACCATGAAAAAATGGCACGTGCCGTAGCCCACTACTTGCCCGAGCATGTGGTCACCATTGAGATGGTGGCGACCAAGACCGAACCCCATGCGCAATCGATCGAGCGTGCGCTGCAGGTTGCCCGCGAGTATTACCGCATCCCCGACGAGGTGACGGCATGAGCATGAAATGGATCATTTTGATCCTGGGTATCTTGTCGAACGCCTCCGCCAGCGTTCTGGTGAAGATGGCGATGATGCCCCCGCGCAAATTCCCTTCCTTGAGCGACCCGATGGCGGCACTCAGCAACTGGCCGTTCTGGGTCGGGCTGGTCCTGTATGGCGCTGCGTTCCTGCTCTATGCCGCGGCCTTGGCCCGTTTGCCTTTGAACGTGGCGCACCCGGTCCTGACGGCTGGGGCTATTGCGACGGTCGCCCTGTTTTCCCTGCTGTTTTTCCGTGAGTCCTTTCACTGGACCACGGGAGTCGGCATCGCCCTGGTTATTGCTGGCGTAGGGCTGATCACAGCTCGCGTCGTTTGATGGAAATTAAAATGAATTCTTCTGATATTACTCCCGATGTACGTGCCGGTTGGCAGGTACCGTCCTTTGACACACCACTCTGGTT
>CALMCS010001065.1 GCA_937862875.1 uncultured Comamonadaceae bacterium | reverse complement strand
GATCTGGTCAAGGCGCCGCCGTGTCACCGTCTGAATAGCCCGGCGATTCCGCCCATCCTCCAGATCCAAGAGCGACTTCACCTCGTCCAGCGAGAACCCAAGGCTCTGAGCGCGCTTGATGAAGCCGATCCGCTCGATCATCGAAGCGGGGTAGCGCCGGAAGCTGCCGGCGTTCTTCGGGATCGGCAACAGGCCGCGTCCCTGGTAGTAGCGGATTGTCTCCACGCCGACGCCAGCGACCTTCGCCAGCCTGCCAACCGTCATCCAATCACCCAAACCTTCGTTCATCGAGCGATCCACTGTCTATTCACGAGCAACACAGAATAACGCAGTACCGCGTAGTTGACCCTTGCCTCCATTTGATCCAAATCAATTTCCCGCAGCTCAGTTGGGAATAGGATCACAGGTGTCAATGGGTCAATAGGCCGCACATGCGCACACTTCTCAACCACCGCAGGATTCGCGCCATCGCGTGGATGGTGCTCGGGGTATGGCTGTTTGCGCTCGGGGCCGGGGTGGCCAATGCCTGCCTTCTGGAGTCTCCGCAGCAACATCGGCATGCTGTCGGGTATGAGCATGTCCCATCGTCCGGGCATGGAAATCATGAAGGCCTCAATGGTGAGCACGAAGAAGGTTCCCACGACCCGTCGAAGGCCCCGTGCCTGAAGCTCTGCGGCGACGTCAACCAGTCCGCCATTCAGAAAGCACCAACCTTCGCGTTCGACCTCGTCGGTTTGGCGCCTCCCGCCTATGGAGACCAGCTGCTGGCTCCGACGTTGGCTCTGCGAGCCATCCCATCGAGGGGTCACCAGCGACCACCTCCCAAGCGGCCGTCGTGGCTGCTGTTCGAGCGTCTCGCGCTGTAGCGCCTCCTTTGAGTTGCCGTGTCGGTCACACCCGGCGCACAACTCATAAGCCTTGACTCTGTACCCGACTACGGAGTTTTCATAGGGCTTTGTCCGCTTGCGGCGACATCGGTTTCGCCCCAATGGCAGGCACCCGCGGCTAAAGGAGAGAGAAATGAAATTCACGCATTCGATCGCGGCCATCGTTGGCGCCGCACTGGTCACCTTGTCTACGTTCGCGCAGGACAACCATCAGGCCCATCACCCCGCAGGTGCGAGTCCGACCGCGGCCGAGACGCCAAGGGCGCCGACCACCGAGGGCATGGATGCGCAACTGAAGTCGATGCAGGCCATGCACGAACGGATGGTGGCTGCGAAGACGCCTGCGCAGCGCAAGGCGCTCATGGCCGAACACATGCAGGCCATGCGGGCTGGCATGGCGATGATGGGCGCAATGAAGGATGGAGCCGAGTCGGCGCCGACAGCTGAGCGGCAGCAAATGCTCGAAATGCGCATGGACATGTGCCAGTCCATGATGCAGATGATGATGGACCGGATGCCTGAGCCGGCGAAGTGAGGAGGACGACCATGACAACTTCTCACCGCACCGGTCCAAG
>CALMCS010001064.1 GCA_937862875.1 uncultured Comamonadaceae bacterium | reverse complement strand
CCACCGAAGACAAGAAGTTCGGCACAGCGATGGCTCAGGTCCCACAAATCCGCGATGAAGAAAAAAGAGGGGCATAGCGCCCCTCTTGATCGGATTGCGCCGAAGGGTTCGACTTAGGAGTTGGCCTTGACGTCCCACTTGGCAACCACTGCACCGCCCATGGAGCCGGTGTTGGTCTGACCCTTGCCTTCGACCTGGATCTGTTGGAAGTTGAAGCCACAGTCGAACATGGGTTCGGTGGATTCAGCGCCCGACAGATTCAGCGACGAGATCAGCACGTTGGTCATCTTGATGTTCAGAAACTCTTGCTGCGAGCCACCGGCCTTGCAAGCAGAGATTTCGACGGAACCGATGTGCTCACCGGCCGCGCACTTCTTCATCAGAGTGGCGAAGCACTTGTCGAAACGGCCACGGATCGTCAGATCCTGCCATTGAGCCTTACCGGAGCCGCCACCACCGCCGTATGCAAAAGCACCTGCGTTGGCAACGCCACCAGCGATGGATTCAACGTGAAGCCAGCCAGTGTGCTTGGAGTCTTGGGATTCACCCTCGACGCCATCGATCTTGCAATAGATATCAACAACGCCACCGACGCGCTGTTCGGGAGCAACATTAGCCACTGGGCTATTCAGACGACTTACAGCCATTTTCAATTCCTCCAAAAAATAAGATTGGGCGATCTAACAAATCAAATCAAATCAACAGGGAAAACTACTGCGTCACTGCTTGCTTCACAGACGGCAGTTTGGACACCAGACGCAGAGACACCGTCAGACCTTCAAGCTGGTAGTGAGGGCGCAAAAAGAACTTGGCTGTGTAGTAGCCGGGGTTCTCTTCGATCTCCTCAACCACCACCTCGGCAGCCGCCAGGGGTTTCATTGCCTTGACGCCTTCAGAAGAATTGGCTGGATCACCATCGACATAATTCATGATCCAGTTGTTCAACCAAAGCTGCACATCGCTACGCTCTTTGAACGAGCCGATCTTGTCGCGGACGATGCACTTGAGATAGTGAGCAAATCGGCAGCAGGCAAAGAGGTACGGCAGGCGAGCAGACAGATTCGCGTTGGCTGTTGCATCAGCGTCGTAATACTCGGCAGGCTTCTGCAGAGATTGCGCACCAATGAACGCCGCCACATCACTGTTCTTGCGATAGATGAGGGGCATCAAGCCATTCTTTGCAAGCTCTGCTTCACGGCGATCGCTGATGGCGATTTCGGTCGGGCACTTGATGTCCACACCACCGTCGTCGCTCGGGAACACGTGAACTGGGAGGTCTTCCACGATGCCGCCGGACTCAACGCCGCGGATCGAGGTGCACCAGCCATAAAGCTTGAATGAACGGTTGATGTTGGTCGCCATGGCGTAAGCCGAGTTCGACCAGCAGAAATTGTTGTGACTTGCGCCAGCGGTGTCTTCTTCGAAGTCGAAGCCATCCACTGGGTTTTCCTTGGTGCTGTACGGCAGACGCGCCAGGAAGCGCGGCATCGTCAGACCCAGGTAACGTGCGTCATCGGAGTCGCGCAGGGCGCGCCACTTGATGTACTCGGTGTTGCCAAAAATCTTGGTCAGATCGCGTGGGTTGGCAAGCTCCTGCCAGGACTCCATCTGCATCAGACCCGAATCGGCGCCGGCGATGAACGGGCAGTGCGCCGAGGCAGCGATCTTCGACATCTCGGTCAGCAGCGCCACGTCCTGTGGGTTGTGATCGAAGAAGTAGTCGCCGACCAGGCAACCAAACGGCTCGCCACCAAATTGGCCGTATTCCGCTTCGTAGACTTTCTTGAAAATCGGGCTCTGATCCCACAGGATGCCTTTATGGCGCTGCAGCGTGCGACCCAGTTCTTTCTTATTGATGTTGAAAACCTGGATTTTCAACATTTCATCCGTCTCGGTGTTATTCACGAGATAGTGAAGACCGCGCCAACTGCCTTCGAGGCGCTGGAAATCTTCGTGGTGAATGATTTTGTTCACCTGCTCGGATAACTTGCGGTCGATTTCCGCAATCATTCCCTCAACAGTGCGATAAGCGTCGTTGGAAATGATGCCGGTATTTTCCAATGCCTGAGCGGCAAGCGTTTGCACCGCTGAAACAACGGCCTCCTGCGCTTGATCGGTCTTTGGCTTGAACTCCTTATTCAGGAGTGCCGCAAACGCATCTTTTTCTAGCGTGACAGTTTGACTGTTACTTTGTTTTTCAATCGTTGCCATTCTCAGCCCTTGAATTTGGTTACGGAGAGTAAAAGGAATTACTACTCTTCAGATTCACTCGTCCGACTCGGTCTTCACGGCCTGTTGATTGGGCGTGGAGGAGAGAGCCTTCATGAGCGCCGGATCTGCCAAAACCTTGGAAATCAGGTCCTCTGCACCCGACTTGCCGTCCATGTACGAGAGCAAATTCGCCAGCTGAGTACGCGCATCGAGCAGCTTGCTCAGAGAGTCCACCTTCTTGGCCACAGCGTCAGGGGAGAAGTCATCCATGCTGTCGAACGTAATGTCCACAGCCATATTGCCTTCACCCGTGAGAGTGTTCGGAACTTGAAACGAAACCCGCGGCTTGATGGCCTTCATACGAGCGTCGAAGTTATCGACGTCGATTTCCAGAAACTTTCGCTCACCAATTTCTGGTAACGCTTCTGCAGGTTTTCCCGATAAGTCGGCCATGACGCCCATGACGAATGGCAACTGGATCTTCTTTTCAGATCCATAAACCTCAACGTCATATTCAATTTGCACCCGCGGTGCACGGTTGCGGGCAATAAATTTCTGCCCGCTTTTCCCTCTGGAAGCCAGGCGCTGCTTCATGTTCATGCTGGTGGTCATAGTCGTTCCGGGCAGTTACTTCTGCACTGTAGAAGCCAATTGAAAAAAGCAATCTAAACTGCAATCTACATCAAGTTTATGAATATTTTCTTGCAAGACCTTCATCTATCGGTGGGTTTTTGTCAAAAAATTTTAGCTATCGTACGATCCAATGCGGAATTGATCCCCGCATGACCGTCGGCAACTCAGTGCGGCGGAATTTAGGCCGCAAAGGAGTTCTTCGGTATGACTCGCACCTTCACCGCACACAGCCCATTGGGCGAGCAACTGGAGTTCCGCTCGCTGGAAGGCAGCGAGCAAATTTCACGTTTGTTCGAGTACCGGGTCAGGCTGATCAGCACGGATTCATCCCTTTCCGCCAAGTCGCTGCTCGGCAAAGACATGACGATCGAAGTGGACCTCACCACCGAAAAGGCGGGAGGCGGCGAGCGCTACCTCTCTGGACAGGTGACGCAATTCACATACATAGGCCGAGACGGGGACTTTTACTCGTACGAATCCATCCTTCGTCCATGGTTATGGCACGCCACCCGCCGTTCGGACTTCAAGATCTTTCAATTCAAGAAGGTCCCGGACATCATCAAAGAGGTGCTCGGACCCTACGGTTTTACGATTGAGGACAAACTTACCGGGAGTTACCGTACTTGGGACTACATGGTTCAGTACGGCGAGACCGATTTCAACTTTGTCTCTCGCCTTTTGGAGCTCGAAGGCGCTTATTACTACTTCGAACACGAGAACGGTAGCCACAAATTAGTACTGGGTGATGACATTGGGTCACACAGCCCATTGCCGGCCGGCCCGACCACCATCCCGTTCTATTCCGGCGACCGCGCGGCGCACGTGCACGACGAAGACTTCATCGACGGCTGGCGATTCGCCGAAGACATCGCCAGCGGCCACTTCGCGGCAGACGACTACGACTTTGAGAAGCCCAAGGCGCTGCTCGAAACCAAGCAACAACAACCCGCCGGCCACACCGAAGACAGCCGCGAGCTCTACGATTGGCCAGGCGGCTACACCGATGTAGGCGACGGAGAAAACTACGCCCGCGTCCGCATAGAACAGCAGAAAGCCGAGCGAGAAGTAGCGCAAGGCGAGGGCAACGCCCGCAACATCGCGCCGGGTTATCTCTTCACGCTGAGCAAGTACACCCGCAGCGACCAGAACAAGGAATACCTGATCGAGTCGGCGTACTACCGCTTCGAAGAAAACGTCCGCAGAAGCGACGGAGGCGGTGGCTCGGGCGGATCAACAC
>CALMCS010001063.1 GCA_937862875.1 uncultured Comamonadaceae bacterium | reverse complement strand
GTCCTTGTCGCGCTCGGTGAAGACCCAGCGCAGCGTGTCGAACTTCTCTTCCAGCGGCGTCTCGGGATCGGACAGTCGGCCGATCTCCTTGAGCAGCCGCCAGTGCAGCAGCACGATGTCTTCCTCGCTCCATTCGACGGGGGACCTGTCGTCCGGGTCATCGAGCATTGCCGCGGCAGTCGCGGGTGGAACGACGTGCGCATTTCCAGCCTGCAGCCGTTCAAGCAGGACCTGGAAGGCCGTCCGCTCGGCGTGCATGCCTTCGGGCAGGATCCCGATCGGCGGGCAAGTACGGATCTCGGATGAGATGCTGGGGCTCAGCATGGTTGGCTCCTTGGGATGACGGCAGGAGCCAACGCACCGATCTAGAGGCTGTTAGCCCCCAGGGGGTGGATGAATGAACGGATCCGTGTGGCGGATCAGGGATTCCAAGGCTGGCTTGGACACGGCGCGATGCGCCGTGGGGCCGGTGCGCCAGCGACCGGCAGGGAGAAAGCTTTCGGCACCAGGCCGAGGGCGTGGGAGCCCCCGGGGCTGGCCTCGAAAGCCGCCGGCGGGAAGCATGCGTAGAGACAGCGATCCCGAGCGTGCCGTGCTCAGACCGTGCCGACGGAACTCCAGGGCTTGCCAGGGGTGCAGGGCCAGCTACTGCATGGCTCCCACGGTAGGGGCCGAACCCTTATGCGTCAATGCCCGAAGCGCCATCAGTCCGCCCCGATGCCGAAAGCAGCCTGACTTCGTGGCCGTTTCGCGTGGCGATGCGCCAAGGTCTTGCCGATCATTTCTCCGAAGCTCGTTGCACCAGGAGAAGATGACTATGGCCGACCTCGATTTCGTCAAGCACGACCAGGGGGGTGTCAATGCCCGCATCCTTGCCCGAGAAACCAAGGCCGACTTCCGGCGAGTGGAGGCCGCGAGCCTGAAAATCAAGGCCAGTTTTGCGAGCGCCGAGGGCAAGCGCCTGTTCATCCGGTACTTCAATACCTTTCAGCTGGGCATCCATTTCATCTCGGTGATCTCACGAACCCGGCTCAATCATGAAGACGTCGCGAAGGTCGAGACGCTCATCCGAGAACAGGTGGACAAGGTTGCCGAGCAACTGAACCAAGCTATTGACGGGGCCGAGGCTCTGTTTAAAGCCAACGGCATCACGAGCGTCGCTACCTATGACACGGTTGCCCTGGAACTGGAGGTGGGCGTGCTGTCCTCCAGCAGTCGCAGGTATCTTGAGATCCTGGGCAAGTTGGATCAATTGATGCCTTTGCTGCAGACCCTGGAAATCCATGAGGTCATCACAGCGCAGGCAGTCGACATCGAGCGGGCTGCGCTCAAACGCAGGGTGCGCGACGTCGCGAACGGTGCCCGAAATCTGGCGTCGCGGTTGCGGCGCGAGATGAATGCACTAG
>CALMCS010001062.1 GCA_937862875.1 uncultured Comamonadaceae bacterium | reverse complement strand
TCCGATCGAGCTTGGCTTGCATCCGGTCTTGGAGAAAGCCGTCGATCGCTGCCTTGAATCCCGCTTTGCCACCTACTTCAGGGGCGTCAGACATAGAGAGAACCCTTTCCAGAAGAATCAAGATTGAAAAAGCTGCTCATGGCTTCTTGGAAAAGCCCAAAGCCTCGTGCCATCGCCAGCCTTCCTTTGTCTGAGGGAGGCTGGCGGTCGCAAATCGCTCGGCGCATCGCTGAAGCGTCATGTCACGGTCTGCGGCCAAAGTGGCCAGTTCGTCGATCAGTTGGGTGCTGATCCACGGCTGGATGAATCGAGCAGTGTTTGCCGCAAGCGCCTCCTCCGGGATGCGGCAGAGCAAGCTTTCCTCTACCTTCACGTAGAGTTTTTCCCACTTGCACTCGCTCTCGGCAACGCGGTGCAAGACCAGTCGTTCTTCGTCTTCATCCGGCAGCATGACCACGTCCACGCGCGGCAGAGGGTCGTAGCGAAAGCGTTGGAACTGGGGCAACACTCCGGTGAGCCACAAGCATGCGTCGTGCGCCCAATGCAGGCTGGCTGCACGTGCGACGGCGGTGCCACCAGTGCCTCCTTTTTCAGCACTGCGCGGCAGCATCGCGTCGTGCATTCGGGCATGCTCCAGATCGACCAGGTTTTTACTGGGATTGAACTTGTCAGCCGCAACCGCGATGCGCGGGCGGGCATCTACGGGCCACTGCTCCAGGCCTTGCGTATGCTTGGCGAGCAGCTCATGCAACTGGTGCGACTTCAAATGAAAGTAGCGTGCGGGGTCGGCGGAGCTGTCAGGCAATGCATCCATTTCGAAGCCGGGTCTGCAGTACGCGGCGGACTTCGCCTCCCGGTTTTCCAATGCGCGCAAATTGCTGCCGAACACCTGAATGTTGGTTTGCTCCACCGAGCCCGGACGATGTCGCCGCACGCGCCCCGCGAGCTGGATGAGTGAGCGCATCGACGAGGGCTCGACGATCGCCCAGTCATAGTCGTGGTCCCGCCCCACTTCGGTGACGGGTGAGCCCAACACGATGAACATGTGGTGCTGCTCTGGGTATGCTTCAATGAGTGCGCGAATGGCGGCCTGCCCCAATGCGGGATCGAGGCCGTCTTCGCCCACTCTGCGGTTGAGCACGCTGTCCAGTTGTTGTTCGATGACCGAGCGTGCGAGCAGCGGAAATTGCGAGTGGTAAACGCACAAGTGCACCCGCAACCCTGCCGTTGGCATATCGCAGGCAAACATCGCTAATGCCACATCAAACAGTCGATCGATATTGGCCATGCGGATCAAGCCGAAGCTCACCTGCTTCTGGCTGCCTGGATCGAGATTGTGATTCTGCGGCGTCTGGTGTAGCTCCCACGCCGTTTGCAACGCGTGGCGAGCGAAATCCTTCCGGCGATCGGCCTGGTTCAAGTTGGCCCAATCGCTTGGCAAAGCGGCAATGCGGGCAATGCGGCGCACTTCGGCCTTGGCGAGTTGCGCCGTGCGCTTGATGACGTAGGTTCTGTGTTGTTCAGCGAAGGTTTGGCGATCGAGACATTCGTACGCGCTCTGGTTGAACTCATCGATCCACAGGCAACAGATGGCGGGCTTTTCAGCGGGGCGTTCACTGCGGTGCCGTTGAAACACTTCGCGCCCCGATTGATAGGCCAGAAACAGGCCCTCCACCAGAGCGGGCGGCAGCGTTGCCGACGAGAGCAGCACTCTGGAGCCCAGTAACCCTGCCCAATGCACGAGGCGGGTGAGCGCCGGCAGGTCTGCGATGTCAAAGTCATCGGGTTCGTCCAGCACCAGATCGCCAGTCAACAGCCGCAGCATGGGCGCAATCTGCTTTCCACCACGCAAGCTTTCCGTCGCGGGCGTGAGGTGGTCCACAGTACAGACCAAGATGGGTGCCGCGAGCAGCGAACGCACTTGGGGATCGTCCGACATGCGCTCCAGCAAAGGGTGGCGATCATTGCCTTCGAACAGCACCTGACCACCCTCGTCCAGCAAGCCTTGGCTGGATGCGGAGCCGCTGGCTTCGGCTTGCTGCTCCCAGTACTCAAACAAAGCGCGACTCGCCGCGCCTCCCACCTTGATGGCCAGTTGCTCATCGCTCAAGCCGAGATCGTTTTGAAAGCTGCGACCTGTCTGCAAGGTGAGTGTGCGCAGGCCGATGGCGAATGCACAGCGCATTCCCAATTGCGGATCCGCCAACGCGTTCATGATGCGCGCGTTGCCCAATGTTTTGCCGCACCCGGTGGAGGCCATGTTGACCACAAAGCAGCCCTGACTTGCAGCCCGATCGCGCACACTGGTTGCAAGATCTGCCGCCTTGTCCTGCCACTGAAATCTCGGGTTCGTGTTGCGCTTTTTCAGACCACGGTGGTGTTTGAGCGCCGGAAGGCTGTTGGCCAGCGTTGGCAATGAATGCGTGATCAAACTGGCGTGCGCTTGCACACCCAGCAGGTGCTCGTCCAACGACTGATTCAGTACACGCTGACCCAACTTGTCATTGGTGGTGTTGGCCGCGAGCTTTGCGTTGGTCTGAACGTATGGTTTGCGCTCGATGACAGGCTGGTCATCCGCGCCCACGCCAAGGCGTGAATAGTGATGGTCCGCGAGCATCAAACACATGCGCGATACGTGCATGGTGAAGGGATCGAACAGTGCGGCGCTTTTGTCTGGGTAGTGCGAGGCGAGCTGTTGCAAGTTGCGAGCGTACCGCGCGGCGTGCTTGCGCCACGGAAGTCCTGCTACCGGCAGACCGTGCGGGAAGATCCAGTACGCTTCGATTTGACTTTTTGAAACTCGCCCACGCGGCTCGTTCCAGTCTGCGTGGACTTTCGCCAGTAAGTTTTCGAGCTCATCATGATTGATGAACTTGGGCTTCGCCCCAAAGGATCGCCATTTCTGTTCCGGGGTTTCCAGAGCATCGTCACTCTGTTCTGGCTTGTTCTCGACGGGCCGACACGGCAGCCGATGGTGCGTGAGAATCAGCCACGCCACGCACTGGGCAAGCGGAGGCAGACAACGAAACGGGTTGCGCGCGTTGAACGGCCCATCCTGATCCTCTTGCGTATTCAGGCCATCACAAATCAAACGGCCACTGTCTTTGTCGAGCCAGAGCGCTTCGAAGGCTTTGGCTGATTCGCCCGATGCACTTTCATCTGCGCAAGCAGCGAGGCGTTCGATCCAGTCGGAATCACTGTCACTGTTGCCATTGCCTACGAACGCCTGGAACAGCCGCACCGAAACCCATTCGTGCCGATAGTGGTTGCGTTCACGGAGGCCTGGATTGACGAGACGGTCTTGAAACGCCTTTGTCGCCTTGCCCAGATCGTGCATCAATGCAGCCAGGGGGCTCAGCGCGGTGATCAACGGCAAGTGATGCCACGCGCTTGTGGAATGCAGAATCGATGTCAGATCGCCCGGTGCAATTTCATCCATGTCAACGATAAAAAGAGAAGTAGAGAATGCTTCGAATTCAACGCTGTAATCAAAGGTAACACAAATGAATGACTCCGTTGACTAGCGCTTTTGCTGAGGGGCTATCCACTCATCGCGTTCAATTCTGAGTACGTACTGCAGGAATTCGGAACCGTTGGGGTATCAATTTGATGGAGCTCAAACAGCGAACCATTTGCGCGGCAACACGGATTGCATTTCCTATTTGTGTCTGCCGGATGAAAGCAATGGACCGAGAGCAGCAACGGCCCTGAGCGAGCGATCCCTAGCCACAGTTACTACAATCGACTGGAAATCAAGCGCCTCTCCGCCACAGGTCTGGGCCACTGGTTCACTGTCTCCAAGCGCGTGTTGGCTGTTCTTCCAACTACGCGGTGTCCCGCATTTCTCGTCAACCGATCCCCGCCATGCTGCCTCGTCACGCCGACCCCATCATTGCCATTGCCACTGCCCCCGGACGCG
>CALMCS010001061.1 GCA_937862875.1 uncultured Comamonadaceae bacterium | reverse complement strand
GTGGGTGTGCAGAACGCGTAGGGACTCGCAGGATCGGCTGCTACCGGCCAGGAGCTGACTTTCGAAGTGCCGGGACGACCGCCCGCTTCAGGCTGATTGCCGTCATCCAGTTCTGGCGGATCGGTGACCGCTGCCGCCGCTACCAGTCATTAGACTGTTCGCGGGTTAAGTGAATTCAGCCCTGCCAGGATCAGCCCTTCTGTACGGCTCTCACAATGGACTACTAAGGTCTATGGCGCCATGTAGGTCAAAGGCACCTGTCACGGGCCGCGAGCTGGCGGTTCCTACAGCCTCCGGAACGCGGGTGGGGTTATGTCGGGGTAGCGTTTCGGACCGTCGGCCATTGAACTGCGATCTGACCTCACTTGTGCTGACCCATTCCACCAGGGACATCAACGAGCAATTGAACTGGAAGCGATCCAAAAAATTGCTTGTTCAAGCCATGAGCCTTTGCTTTTGGGCTCACTGCTTGACCTAGCTCACGCCATCAGCAAAATCTCTGTCGGTAGATCGGCGCTGAGATTGCAAATTTCGGTAACAGTTTTCTCCTGTTTGTCACGCACGTTGACTTGCTTTGGCAAATAGCTTGCCATGGTGTCTTCATAGGGAGCGATAGCTGCGATTGATGGGCACGTAGCCCGAACCCGATGTATCCCCACGCCCGCTGTGTGATTTTTTTGTCTTTGCACAGCGGGTTTTTTCCGCCCTACTAATTACAAATAATTGAGGGGGGATGCAAATGCAAGATGCTTGTGGGGCGGGGGTAAGTGCGGCCAAAATCAAATCAGGGCCCGAAGTAACCGCTCAATTGGATGCAGCGCAAGGGCTCCCAGCCCTGGCCGCGCTGTGCGTCCTGGCCCGCTTCCACCAGATAGCCGCCGACCCAGCCACCCTGGCGCACCAATTGGGTCTGCAGCCGAGCGAGACCACCAGCACGGAGGACCTGCTCCGGGCCGCAAAGCACCTGGGCCTCAAGGCCAAACTCTCGCGCACCACGACCGACCGGCTTCCCCTGAGCCCATTGCCCGCACTGGCCCAGCTGCGGAGCCCGGATGGCGACATGCGCACCGTGGTCCTCGCCCAATGTGACGGCCAACGGGTGCTGTTGCAGGACCCCGCTGCCGCAGGTGCAACCGCCCGCCCAGTCATCGAATCCATGGAGGCCTTCGCCGCCCAATGGACGGGTGAGCTCATCCTCGTCACCAGCCGCGCCAGCCTGGCGGGCGACCTCGCCAAGTTCGACTTCTCCTGGTTTATCCCCAGCCTCATCAAGCACCGCAAGCTCTTGGGTGAGGTGCTGCTGATTTCTTTCATGCTCCAGCTCTTTGCGCTGATCAGTCCCTTGTTCTTCCAGGTCGTGATGGACAAGGTGCTGGTGCACCGCGGCATGACCACCTTGGATGTGCTCGTGATCGGCCTCGTGGTGGTCGTGGTGTTCGAGAGCCTGCTCAACGGCCTGCGCACCTATGTCTTCAGCCACACCACCAGCCGCATCGACGTGGAACTCGGTGCCCGGCTGTTTCGCCACCTCGTGCAACTGCCCCTGGCTTACTTCCAGGCCCGGCGCGTGGGCGATTCGGTGGCCCGCGTGCGCGAGCTGGAGAACATTCGCAGCTTTCTCACCGGCAACGCCCTCACCGTGGTGCTGGACGTGCTGTTCTCGGTGATCTTCATCGCCGTCATGCTGCTCTACAGCGTGCCGCTAACGCTGATCGTGCTCGTCAGCCTGCCGCTGTACTTTGGCCTGAGCCTGGCCATCGTTCCCATCCTGCGCAAGCGGCTGGACGTCAAGTTTGCGCGAGGCGCAGAGAACCAGTCCATGCTGGTCGAGACCGTCACCGGCATTCAGACCGTCAAGGCCAGCGCGCTGGAGCCATCCTTCGCCCGCCGCTGGGACAACCAACTCGCCGCCTACGTCAGCGCCAGCTTCAAGACCCAGAACCTCGCCAGCTGGGCGCACGAAGGCGTCAACCTCATCGGAAAGCTGGTCAACGCCGCCACGCTGTGGTACGGCGCCCACCTGGTCATGGGCAATGAACTCACCGTGGGCCAGTTTGTGGCCTTCAACATGTTCGCCCAGCGCGTGGCCCAGCCCATCATGCGCATGGCCCAGCTGTGGACCGACTTCCAGCAAACCGGCATCTCCATGGCCCGCCTGGGCGACATCCTGAACACCCGCAC
>CALMCS010001060.1 GCA_937862875.1 uncultured Comamonadaceae bacterium | reverse complement strand
GACCGCGAAACCGCCCGCTTCGACGCCTTGATTGCCAAGAAAACCCGCTTCATCGAACTGCTGAAGGAAAAGCGCCAGGCGCTCATCACGCATGCCGTCACCAAGGGGCTGAACCCCAAGGCGAAGATGAAGGCTTCTGGGGTGGAGTGGATTGGGGAGGTGCCGGAGCATTGGGTGGCAATCAAGTTTAACCATGTTGCTCGCGTGACCGAGGGATTGGTTGATCCAAAAGCCCATCCTTACAGGGAGATGGTTTTGATTGCGCCAAACCATATTGAGTCTGGAACCGGGAAGATTCTGGGGCTGGAAACCGCCGTTTTTCAAAATGCGGAGAGTGGGAAATACACATGCAAAAAAGGCGCAGTTATTTACTCAAAAATTCGGCCCGCGCTCGCCAAGGTCGCTATTGCTCCATGTGACTGCCTCTGTAGTGCAGACATGTATCCAATGGATTGCACCGACCGCACATATCCAGAATGGCTTTTCTATTTGATGCTCTCGCCGCCTTTTACGTCGTGGGCAATTTTGGAGTCAGACCGAGTGGCGATGCCAAAAATCAATCGAGAGTCATTGGCTGACCTTCGAGTGTTTTTACCGCCGATGGATGAGCAATTGGCTGCTGTTGCATGGCTTAAGGCTCAAGTTGAAAAGCTCGAAATAGTTTCCTTGAAAACCCAGCACAGCATCGATCTTCTCAAAGAACGCCGCGCTGCCTTCATTACTGCTGCCGTCACCGGCCAAATCGACCTTCGGGAGTCCGCATGAGCGACACCGCACACCAAGAAAAGCACTTCGAGAGCTACATCGTTTCCAAACTGGCGGCGCAAGGTTGGAAGGTGGGCGAAACCGCCCAATACGACACCGAACGGGCTTTGTATGCGGAGGACTTGATCGCCTGGCTGGAAGGCTCCGGCCAAGGCGAGAAGTGGGCCAAGCTCAAGAAGGACAATGGTGATCGTGCGCTCGACATCCTGATGGATCGGCTGACCAAGGCGCTGGAAACGCATGGGGCGGTTCAAGTGCTGCGTCAAGGCTTCTCCATTGCCGGGTGTGGGCATCTTGATCTCTCTGAAGCCGCGCCTGAAGACATGCGTAACGCCGACGTGCTGAAGCGCTATGCCGCCAATATCCTGCGTGTGGTGCCGCAGCTTCAGTACCACCCATCACGCAAGCTGGCGATTGATCTGGTGCTGTTCATCAACGGCATTCCGGTGGCGACCGTTGAACTCAAGACCGACTTTACCCAGTCGGCAGAAGCGGCGATGGATCAGTACCGCACCGACCGGCTGCCCTACGACTCCAAGACCAAACGCAAGGAACCGCTGCTGACGTTTAAGCGCGGGGCTGTCGTGCATTTTGCGATGTCTGACTCCGACATCCAGATGGCCACCAAGCTCGACGGGGAAAACACCTTCTTTCTGCCATTCAACAAGGGAGACAAAGGCCACGCAGGCAACCCCGAGGGTGAGAGAAAGCCCGATGGCACACAGGAATATCCTGTTGCTTACTTCTGGGAGCAGGTCTGTCAGCCGGATGCGTGGCTGCGCATCTTCCACAGCTTCGTCTATGTCGAAAAGAAGGATGTGGTTGACCTGAAAGGCAACTGGTCGAAGAAGGAAACGCTGATCTTCCCGCGCTTCCACCAATGGTCGGCGGTCAATGAGATGATCGCCGATGCCAAGAAAAACGGCCCCGGCTTGTCGTATCTGGCTGATCACAGCGCGGGCTCCGGCAAGACCAGCACGATTTCATGGACGGCGCACGATCTGGTGAAATTGCGTCGTGACAATGGTGAATCGATCTTCAACAGCGTCATCATCGTGACGGATCGCAATGTGCTGGATGGGCAGCTTCAGGATGCGGTGAAGCAGCTCGACCATCAGTTCGGCGTGATCGCTGCGATTGATCGCCAGAAGTCCTCGAAGTCGAAGAGCCAGCAGTTGGCGGATGCCTTGCTGGCGGGCACGCCCATTATCGTCGTGACCATTCAGACCTTCCCCTTTGCGATGGAAGCCATCGTGACGGACAAGACGCTGAAGGGTAAAAATTTCGCGGTCATCATCGACGAAGCACATAACTCACAAACCGGCTCGACCGCCGCCAAGCTACAGACGGCGCTGGCCATGAGCGGCAATGGCAAGATGAGCACGCTGACGGTGGAAGAGCTGCTTGAGCAGCTTCAAAAATCGCGGGCACGTCCGGACAACATCAGCTATTTCGCCTTCACCGGCACGCCGAAGCATTCCACGATGATGCTCTTTGGCCGACCGACCGACCCGACACAACCAGCCTCGAAAAGTAATCTTCCCCGCGCATTCCACCGCTACCCGATGCGGCAAGCCATTGAGGAAGGCTTCATTCTGGATGTGCTGCTGGGCTACGTGCCCTACAAGACGGCGTTCAACCTCGCCAAGCAGATCGAGGATAGCAAACGGGTGAGCGGCAAGGCAGCTAAACGGGCCTTGGCACAATGGATGTCGCTGCACCCGACCAATGTCACCCAGAAGGTGCAATTCATCATCGAGCACTTCAGCAAGAACGTGGCGCACCGGCTCGATGGCAAGGGCAAGGCGATGGTTGTCACCAGTTCACGGGCTGCGGCGATCCGCTACAAGAAGAGCTTTGACGCCTACATTGCCAAACACTCGGAATATTCTGGCATTCGCTCATTGATTGCCTTCTCCGGAAAGATGACGGGCAAGCAAGTGATACACGCCGCCGACGACCGTCTGGTTGGTGACACTTTCTTGGTGGATGAGAGCGAGGAGTTCACCGAGGACAGCATGAATCCCGAGGTGAATGGCCAAGACTTGCGCTTTGCCTTTGATCGCCCGGAATACCGGGTAATGCTGGTAGCCGACAAGTTCCAGACAGGTTTCGACCAACCAAAATTGGTGGCAATGTACGTCGACAAGAAGATCGCCAACGATGTGGAAATCGTCCAGACCTTCTCCCGCCTCAACCGAATGGCACCTGGCAAGGATGAGGTCTTTATCATCGACTTCGTGAATGATCCAGCCAACGTCCGCCGTGCCTTTGCCATGTATGACGACGGGGCGCAGATTGATGATGTTCAAGACCTCAATGTAGTTTACGAGATCAAGGAACAACTCGACGCCCAAGGGTTGTACGAGGCAAGCGACCTGGAGAGCTTCAAAGAGGCTCGTTTCAAGACCATTCGTGACATCACCCATGCGCAGGAGCCGCAGCACAAGGCTCTGTATGCTGCGACCGAGAAACCGACGCGATTGTTCAATCAGCGTTTGAAGATGCTGCGTGAAGCGATTGCGACTTGGGAAGCCACCTTCGATAAGGCGCACACCCAAGGCGACGAGGCGGGCATGAAGTCTGCCGATCACCACCGGCAAGAACATGCCGACCAGATCAAGACGCTGATGGCTTTCAAGTCCGGTTTAGGGCGCTTCTGCCGTACCTACGCCTACGTGGCCCAGTTGATCGACTTTGGTGACCCGGAGCTGGAGAACTTCGCGGCCTTCGCCAGGCTGCTGCAAAAACGCTTGAGTGGCGAAACGCCGGAGAACGTCGACTTGAAAGGGTTGGTGCTCACGGGCTTCGACATCAAGGGCAAAGAGGACGACCCCTCTGAGGGTGACGATCCGCTGGTTCTAAAACCGATCGGCGCTGGCGGTGGCGGCGGCAAGGGCGACAACCCGCACTTCCTGCGCGAGCTTATCGACAAACTCAATCATCTGTTTGGCGATGCCACACCGTTGCGCGATCAGGCCACTTTCGTTAATCACATCGTTGCGATTGCCCGTGAGAATGATGTCGTGATGGCCCAAATCGAAAACAACACGCGAGATCAGGCGCTGAAAGGCAATCTGCCGGGCGCTGTCCAGCAGGGCGTTGTGCGGGCGCTGACCTCGCATCAAAAGCTTGCCACGTTGGTTCTAAAGTCGGATCGTCAGGCGATGGCTGGATTAACTGATGTAATTTATGAGCTGATCCGCGACCAGAAGAACATTGACCTGGGTGATCTAAATGTTTGATCTGCTCAACTTGCCTGGCGTAAAGCCAGTCGACCTGCGCATAGGCAGTAAAGGCATCACTGTCATTGCAGAGGTCGTTGAGGGAGACTTGCCGCAATGCCCTGACTGCGCAAAACCGCTGCATCGGCATGGGCGACGCGCAAACGTGTTTGCTGACACGCCAATGCAGATGCAGCCCGTTCGATTGGAAATCAGCCGCCCGCGTTACCGCTGCGACACATGTGGCAAAACCGTCACGCCGGAACTGCCATTTCTGGACGAAAAGCGCCGTGCTACAAAACGTCTGGTCGATGCCATTCGCCAGCGCTGCCTTGGCATGACCTTCCACGCCCTTGCGGAACAGACGGGCCTAGCGGTAAACACGATCAAGAACATAGCTCATGACTTGATTGAAGAGCTGGAAAGCACCGTTCGCTATGAGACGCCAGTCATCATGGGCATTGACGAGGTTAGCTTGGCTGGTGCCTACCGCTGCGTCATCACAAACCTTGCCACCAATAACGTCTTTCAAATATTGGAGTTTCGTACTCAAGACCATCTGAAACCGTTCTTCGAAAACTTGCCGAACAAGGATCGGGTTGAATGGGTTTGTACGGACATGTGGCGTCCCTTCAAACGCTCATTCAGCCAATATTTGCCGAATGCAAAGCTGGTCATCGACAAGTTTCATGTCGTGAAAATGGCATCCGAAGCCTTGGAGGAAGAGAGAAAGAAGTATCAATCCACGCTGACCAAGGATGAACGCATCCAAGTAAAAAAGTCGATCCGTTGGCTTGTACTGAAGCGGCCAGACAACCTTAGCCCCGCAGAGCAGAAAGCGCTGCTGATTGTTCGACAGACCATTCCCGGCTTGGCTCAGGCCTATGACTTCAAGGAATCTTTTTTTAAGATTTACGACGAACCGGACAAAAAGGCTGCAATGCTCGCCTTTGAGGCATGGGAAAACAGTTTGCCTGAGAAGGAAATGGAGAAGTTTCATGGTCTTGCCAAGACTGTGCATAACCACTATGACGACATCTTCGCTTATTGGGATTCGCCCAATCGAATAACAAATGCCTACACAGAATGCCTGAACGGACTGATCAAGGTCTCCAATCGGTTGGGGCGTGGGTACAGCTACGACATCATTCGGGCCAAAACGCTGTATGCAAAACACGCCCGTAAAGTGGGAAGCGGAGTACGTCTGACAGCCCCTTCAGTGACAGCAATTCCAACCAAGAGTGTGTCTGAAACGGTTGAGTACGGACCTCACATTCCAACCTTGATCGAGAACGCCGAAGCTGGCGACTTTGATTGAAAATCAGAGTGTTCCAACCATAGATTGCAAATAGCCTGAATTTTCTTGTCCCCGAGCACGGTCGGAGGGATCTTGGCCTGCTTAGATGGGCTCTC